>JAEESA010000088.1 GCA_016286115.1 Lachnospiraceae bacterium | reverse complement strand
TCTTTGCGGAAAAGTATTCCGAGACGTTCAAAGAAGCTCTGGATCCGGTCACCATATTGAGTTTATCGGTGGATGTCGATGCTTTCTATGAATCACGGCAGAACCTTGCGAATACACTTTCGTCTACAGCCGCTCTTTTGAAAGAGATGAAGGACGAAAAGATCTTAGGGTTAAAGAAAAACCTTCAGGACTTTCAGGATATGATCGAAACGAAGTCCGGGGAATTATGGAAGAGCCTGAGTGAAGAATCCTTTAACACCACGAAAGAGAAAATGGAAGGGAATCCCCAGACGAATGCGATGTTCGTCAGGCGCTATGAAGAAAACCTGAAGGACTACCGTAAATTGGCGGAAACCTGGCAGGCTTCCCTTGGCATCATCTCTGAGATCCTGAAATCGGATCAATATAACGAGCAGGCAGGAATGAAGCTGAAAGAGCTTCTGTTGGAAGCGGTACAGACCTCCGGTGACCAATCAGACCTGCAGGAGCTGATGAAGGAAGAGCTGCAGCGGCAGGAGGCTTTGCAACTGGCGCTCAGCGAAACGAAGAGCATAGATCAGAAGGTTCAGGATGAGAATGCCAAAGCGGATCAAAAGACTGCGGCTGAAAAAGAAAAGGAACTCAAAGAAGAGATCAGGACGCTTACGGAAAAAAAGGAAGAGCTGGAAAAGGACATCAAAGATGAAAAAGATATCGATAAGAAAATCCAGCTCAATTACATAAATGCAGCGGAGAAAGGGCTTGTTCCGCAGAACCCTGTCGATAAGACCAGCACCGAGCAAGGTCTGGAGAGTAAGAAAACGGATTACACCAAAAAGGCGTCGGAGCTTTTAGAGGCAGAGGAGGTGCAAAAGAAGGAGTATGCCCGCGAATATCTGGAAAAAAGGGATGGAGTCACGGAACCTGAACTGTCGGCTTTATTAGATACTCTGATCAAAGAAAGCAAAATATTTGAGACGAAGGCAAAGGACGCCGAAACAGCCGAAAAGAACAAACTTCTGGAGGAATTAAATAAAGCCTCGGATTCAAAGGAGATCCGGGCGGTGATGATCAGGATAAAAGATTATTTTCCCGAAAAAACGGATGAAACAAAGGAGATTGCTCTCACCAGCCCATTTTTTGAAGAGCATCCCCATGCGGCCAAGCTTGTGATGATGCAAACGCTGCTTCGCAGCATGGAGCCATCCAACCTTTCCGCCAGCGTCACGGTTCTTTATGATGGGCTTGTTTCTTCCGAAGAATACCAGAATGAGTTAAAAGTGCAGCAAAGGGCCGGGATCGATGACGAGCTTGACATAAAAAAACAGCAGCTTAAGGATTTAGAAGCTTCCCGTGAAGCATTCTTAAAGGACAGCCAAGAGGCGATCAAAATACAAGGCACGGAGGTCACCGAGCGGGAAAAGACAGACAGTACGCTGGCTCTTATGCTTTCGATCGATAAATACAGGATGACCCAGTTGGAAGAGATTCCCCGCGTGCATCTTTCGAAGCCGGCCGAAACGACTGCTCTTGGGCTTAGAATGGTCCCGCACTTACGAAATCTGCTGAGAAAAGACTTTTTTTCCTCCTGGACAGCAAAAGACAGAAAAGAGATCGAAAAAAGGATCCTTGCGGGGCTTCCCGACCTTTATGAAAAGGACAGGAAGGAATTATTCGAACAAAAGGACGTTGAGGCGCTGGTCGAAAAGGTCACGGAGCGATTGCGTGCAGCGGATAAGCTGAATGATATCCTGCTGGAGGATGAGGACTATAAAGCCCATGTGCTTGACGCGCTTGTCGCAGGACAGCCATACCTTTCCAAAAAAGATTTTATAGACAAGAAGAGAAACATAAGACAGATCGCGGTGAAGAATGCAAAATGGCTTCTGAAGCAGGATCCGAAATACGCGCAGAAAACCGTCCGGATCGGGCTCCTGAAAGGCCGTGATCTTTTCAAAAAGAAAAAGGATGAGAACGCTGAGAGCGGTAATCCGGCGGTAAAAGCCATGGAGAGGGTCAATCGGATCGAAGATCTGAACCGCCTTGTAAAAGATGCCTTCGCATCTGTTACCAAGGATGCTCCGCAGGATTATTACACGTTCAAAAATAAGCAGAAGGATCAAAACAAAAAAGAGGCGGAATACAAGAAGCTGTATAACGACTATCTTCAAAATTGTATCAACGAAGCGAAGGCTGCTTGCGGGAAGAAAGATAAGATCGGCAGATCACTGTCCTTCAATGGGGATAAATACAGCACCTGGTCCTCGATCCTGAAATTGCTCAAAGAACATACGCAGGAATACGGAGCGAACCAGGCTCTCATAGAACATACGGAAGCTATGGGCGACAGCCTCTATATGGAAGATGAGGCCGGTTATCTTGCCGGTCTGGATATGGCCAGAGCGGCGTGGAAACCCACGGAAGCTCCGAAAGAATCTGATGCTTCAAAAAGATTTCATAAACGTCTGGACAAAGTATTCCAACAAGGGGAGGAAGACTTTTCCCAGCTGTCCGTCGTTCTCTTAAAGGATGAGCGATTTTTGGAGCACATCTATGGGGATTCGGAGGACGAATTTCAGATGTTTCTTGCGCGCGTTTTGCCGGCCTTCCGCGCGGTCACAGAAGAACTTAGTCAGCATTACTATTTGGATCAGTACCTCATCGAAAGGGAAAAAGAGATCGCGAATCTGATCGTTGAAGGGGAAACGGAAAATGTGAAAAAGACGCTGGGCCTGGACCAGCTCGATAGGACTATTGAATCGACAAAAATAAAGAAGAAGTGGTATCACAGGACGAAGACTGTCAAAACCCTGGTTCGGGAAAAACTTGGGATTTCTTCGGATGCGTCCAACGGCCCGTTATATATGGAACTGGTCTCCTATATGGGAGTGACCGCTTTGCTGGATGATCAGGCGGTAAAGGAACAAAAAAAGCGGCTGGATACCAATATTAAAAATATGAAGTCTGCGTATGACGCCGCTTGGAAGAATCTGGGGAATAATTCACCGATCCCCAACGACGTTCTTTATTCAAGGGTCCTTCAAAACGAAAAGAAGGTTCTTGTCCGGTCCTCTGTGGAGCAGTACAATAATAACCTCCAAACCAGGATCGAACAAAGGATTGGAGCACTGATCGACGACTATAAAGCAAAGAATCAAAAGGAACTCGAAAAAACGGAAGGCGAAGAAAAGCTCCTGCAAAACATCGCAAAAGAAAAGGAAAAAGGGCGGAAACTCTACAACGATCTCTTTAACGAGAGCAATACCTTTTCGTTCTTCACGCTGAAGGATCTGGATGCGATGAATCCGTGCAAGGAGATCAAGGAAATGCTTACTCTGGCGGTGAACAGCGCCATGGAATTTTCATCGGATCCTTTTCTCGAAAACATATACAGGGCATATCTGGAGAAGATGGTTGTTTCCGCGCAAAAAGGTGACACTGAGCAGATCAAAGACGACCTGGGAACTCTTTTGCGCTTCAAGTGCTTTTCCGTAGCGGCAGACAAGGTGATCACAAGTCGGAAGGATATTGCCGCTACAGATCGTTTCGCATTAAAGAAGGGGCTCTTCGAGCTCTATGGCTCTCATATCTTTTCGGATTATGCCAAGAACGCACAAGATATGACTGAGGGCGTGGAGCATTATATGGCGCTGCTTGAAAACCTTCTCGGGAGAGAAAAAACAAGGCCGGGGACCGTGCGCTACCTCAAGGATGATCAGGAGGGCTATGGCGTCTCCAAACCGATGAGGGATGAAAAGCACTTCAAATTCAAAATACTCGATATCATCGACAAGAAAGACCCTCTTATGAATAGCTGGAAGACCCTAAAGAAAGATATGGAACGGATTTCGCGCGAGGATCTGTGCATGATCGCCTATATCATGCAAAATCTGGACGCAACCGCAACATTGAAAAGCGCCGTTAACCATGTGCTCGACAGCGAAGAGGAGCCGGCCTTCCTTTTGGAAGACAGCGCCGCCGCAATGTATTATATCCGGGAAGAAACGTTAAGTCCCGAGATGCTGGGAGTCGACTTCCAAAGACTCGAAAGATCGTTAAGCGATCCGGTCAAAGCGCATAAAGATCTTGTTTACGCTGCAAACCTGCTCAGTGAATTAAAGAGGATCAGGGCGAAAAAAAGGAAAATGGCGGCTGAGCAGAAAACGGACGTTTCGTTCGACACAGATCTGATCACCGCCGACATGGAAACAGCCAACAAAACCTTCTCCAAAACCGTCGGGGAACTGGGGCAGAAAAAAGAAATGTCCAACAATGATAAGCTGTGGACACTTTATACGGTCCTCCGTTCTTACAGCGACACGTTTGACAGTTTCAAAGAGGCGATGGATCTTGGCCGGATCATTCCTTCGAATAAGCCGTATCTGACCAGTTTATTTGAAACATATGTTATGCTGCAGGAATACTTCTCCAAGGAAGAAAAAGACCCCGATGTCGTAAAAGCGCTCTTCAGTACCCCCTTTGCTGAAAGACTGGGGATCATTGACCTGCTGGGCTTCAAAGACAAGCAAAGAGTGTCGACCCTGATCGATAAGGAAGTCGCGATGGAGAAGAAGCGGGAGGAGGTCGATAAGATCATTCAGAACTTTGCTTATGATAAAGCGGGGCTTTCGAAACGTCCGGAAAGAAGGATCGTGGATTCGGATGAGGAGCAGTTCCCGAAGGAAGTTGTAAAGTCCGTGAAAATGATCGACCGCTGGGTCGCGAAGCATTACTCGCACCGTCGCGGTGACTCGGAGTCAGACTTTACACTGGAGATCTTAAGCCATCCGCTCCGGGAACGGATGCTTGCGTATTATCTCATTGAGAACGAAAAGGAGGATATTCCGACCGAGCTGGACGCAGCGGTTGCAATGCAGGGATATGTGCCGAATCTTTCGCGGTTCTCAAAGAATATGACGAATAATTTCTTTTTACGTGTTGGGAATTTTTTCAGAAGGATCGATGTTGTTGAAGATCTTGAGCTTCTGGACACTGTCGGGAAATACTCGACATCGAAACTGGAAAAATGTTGCCGGATGCTTGACAATAAAGCTCTGAAACTGGATCTGTATCTGAAAGATGGTCTGGAAAGCAGAAAGACCTATGAGGATCCAAATCTCCCCGCAGAGGTGAAACTCCGGCAGGCCTGCTACGTCGCTTTATTGGAAGAAGTATCAAAATACCGGGTGATGATCAAGGAAAAGAGCAGAAAGGAGATAGAAGGATCAAAAGATATTTCCCGGCAGGAGATGCGCGTGAAACAAGCGCTTCGCAGGCTGGTACGGGCAAATAATGAGGTAAAGCGTATCGGGCTCAAAGATAAGCTTACCGATACCTTCACCGACACCGGCGTGAACCTTCCCTGGAGCCTGGACGAAGAGAAACTGGAGTATCTGACACAAAGCGGCGGATTTCTTTCGATTGCCGGACTTGTGTTTAACCTGCCATGCGTGCTCATTGCCGCAAAACCCTTTCAACATGCTGAGGATCTCAGCCTTTCCGGCAAGCTCAGACATGGGTTTGATATCGTTGAAAAAGCCGGATATGCTATCAGCCGCGTCAACACCTACTCTTCTGCGGTGGCGAAGATACCCGGGGTCCAGAAACATAGTGCGGGGATCATAGCCAAGACCATTGGAAATGCTGTCTCAGCAGCCGGTTCCACGGTCAAGGTTGGCGTCGCGATCTATCAAAAACATGAATTAAATAAAGCAAAAGACGAGGCGCTTCAATTTGCAGAGCAGGTGGAAGAAAAGAAGAAAGAGAAACAAAAAGAAGAACAGAAGGAAGAACAGAAGGAAGAACTGAAAGAGGAACGTAAAGCAGAGCAGAAACAGGAAAATACAAAGGAAGTAGTGACGAATATAGTCAACATGCAGAATCAGGCGCTAACGAACGAGCTCGTCGGAAATGCCCTGCGTGCTTTAACAAGCACGGCCGGTCTTGCTACCATCGCCGGCTGCTGGGTCCCGTGGTTAGGGACGGTGATCGGAACGATAAGCGACGCGCTCATGATGACCCGTATACTTTTTAACGCCCTGGCTGATTCTCAACAAAGGACAAAGACGATCGATGATTACATGAAGATGGACGACCTGGTCAAAGAGGTAAGGTCGAAGATCTCAAAACTGGACACAAAAGAGCAGGCGAAGTTCGGTTATCCGGGGGTGGGAAGCTTTTACGAGATCTCTGACGAATTGATCAAGGATTATCTCCGCAAGGAGGTTTTGCGGCAGCTGCATTTCGCCACGGCGGAAGAATTTTTCATCGATATCGGGCAGCGATATGCCAGGGTGCTCTATCAACTCATCTTCTTTGATGAAAACGGAAACAGTATCCTTGCCAGTAACGAAGCGGCCATCAATGCGCGTAAACCGCTTTGCGATCTTTTTCCAAACCTGAAGTTTTCTTATCCGGAAAATATTGGTGATCTTCCGCATCCGCCGGCTGAGCGGATCGGACGGGATCTGACCAGAAAAATAGTATAGGAGGAATCGATATGTTAATAGAAAATGATTTCAAACGAATCAGTGTGCTGCATAAGCTTCAGGAATCGCTGAAGCAGACCGGGGTTGCGAGCCGGATGATCCAAAAAGGAGAGGAGGGCAGTCCCTTCCTGATCCTGAACTGTACTTTTGAACGGCCTTCGGGAGACCTGCTGCCGGCCCAGTTCTATTTCCCGGAAATGGAATGTGCGGAAAATGTGTGTTATTTTTCGGCACTGATAACGATCAAAAAGGAGATCCCGGAAGAAGAGAAGGAGACCATCTCAAAGATGGTGGAAGAGGCAAACGATTCGCTTCTTTGCGGGGTGTATTCCATTGTCCCGGAAATGGGTCTTGCTTATCGTTTGACTGTTCCGATCTTTGAGGAACTGAGCGAAAATGATCTTTTTGCCACCATTGATATAGCAGCGGCTCACGCCCTTGCGTTTTCCAATGCGTTCATTACGGTATTGAACAAAAAAGAATAAATAAGAATGTAATCGAAAGTGGCCTTGAAAGCGGGGGCGAAAAGAGGTGGAAATATGAGTGACCAAGAATATAGACTATCAAAACAGATCAAAGATGACCTGAATAAAATGAGCGCGGAAATGAAGAAATATAAGCTCAGGGGTATGGACTTGGATTACAGGGATGTTCAGGATGTGACGAGAGCGGTCGCCAACCATGCGGCTAAAAAAAAGACACAAACGCATCCGCAGTTGCCATATCGCCAGGACCTGAACATATATCAAGAGTTGAAAGAGCAGCTCATGATCGATGATGATACCCGCGCAAAACTTATGAAAAGGAAACGGGTCCCTGCGTTGGTCAAGCAGGCGGATGACGAAAAAAATGCGCTCCGGTCCAAAGCGAATGCGAACATTATTGTAAAGGTCTTCAAGGGGATCAGTAAAAAAGCTAAAGCTGATGCTGCAAAAAAGCTTGCAGAGTTCGATGTGACAAAAAAACTGCTGGCAGACAAGCGGTATGAGGACCCGCTTCAGCCTTCACAATACACTGACTACGAGGATGATCTGACAAGGGTATCCCAGCCACGGCAAAAAACAAAGAAGCCGGAAAAGAAGCCGGTAAAGAAAACGGAGATGAAAGGGGATTATGATCTGGACCTTCAGAGGGCGATCCAGGCCAGCCTGGAGGATCAGAAGAAGAATAAAGGCAGGGAAAAGAACAAAAAGGAGTTCGAGCCGGAGATAGATTTTTATGATGAGACTTCTCAATATTATGAAGAAAATATTGACGCTGACTTTGAGCAGAAGCAGATCGAACGCGCGATCATAGAAAACTATAAGGCGAACTACTGGGCAGACAATCTGTATCAGCCCGTGAAGCACACGATACAGCAGAAACCGCCCAAACAGGCCCGCCCGAAGGAAGATGTCATCAAGGAAAGAGCGACTGCGGAAAAGAAGATCGCGGAGCTTAAATCCAAGCAGAAAAAAAATTCTGCCATTTTCCCGTTCATGCCGATCGATCTTTATGAGGCAGCTATGCAGCGAAATACGATGACAGTAAACGGGCAGTTTCTTCCGACCCTTACGCCTGCTGATATCCAGTATTATTATTTCCTGGATGAATGTGTGGAGGCTTATCTTATCATCAAAAAAGCGGATGAAGAGCTCTACAGCCAGGCTGAAGCAAAGCCTCGCGAAAAACGAAAGGAGAAGCACTTCGCGAAGCTTGCCAATGTTAATAATCTGAAGGAACTCTATCAGCATCAGGGCACAAATAACTGCTATTGCTGCGCCGGAACCGCACTGATCAACCAGTTCATGCTGCATACCGGAGAAATGGGAGCGCGGGAAGAGTTTTACACGCAGGATGAAATGCGAGAGTACGTACCGGACTACCTGACGAAGGAAGAGTATAAGGATCTTTACGGAAATAATGATAACTATGAACTTGAAAAAAAGGAGATCGATGAATTTTGCGGCAAAGATGAGAAAACGGGCAAAGTTAAGGCAACGTTCGGAAACATCTATGACATTGGTGATTTTTTCCTGAAGGATAGAAAAGACCTCGCAGTGATGCGTTCCACCTTCAGCTTTGCCATGGTACGTAAGAATGACAACAATTACAGAACGATCCAGGCGAATATGTATGAAAAGTTCAAGAATACGATCGAAGACACGCTGAAACACGGACAGGCCCTGGCTCTGCGGGTCACAAATCACTATGTCACGATCATCGGGATTGACGGCGATAAAATAGAGATCCTGGATTCCCAGAATGACAACGCGTCAAAATCGGAGTGGAAAGATATCCGCAAATACATCGGCTATGACCATAATGTGGAGCTGACCTGGCTCAGGAAGCTCAATGGTCACGAAGACGCGGAGAATCTGGCGAAAGAGTTTCGGAATCTGGAATATAAGGACGGGATATTTAAGCGGCTGAATGTGGGCGCCGCGTATGACGGAGACATTGCGCATAAGCTCGGCGTCAACGTATCCAAAGAGCGTCATGAAAAGGAACCCGATGTGGGCGGCTATGTACAGGAATCCGTATATGTACACAAAAAATATCGGGAAATAATACCTGAAATTGAGCAGGGAGAGATGAAGAATGATCAGTAAGAATTTACCTGAAACCGAAGATTGCTTATGCTTCCTTCTGGATCCGGAGACGGCGGAATGCTTTGAAGGATTATATTACGGTGAACCGGGAGAACTTGGGAACAAGCTGGCGATCGGCGCGCTCCTTTCCCCGGAAGCGGAATGCGAACCCTGCGGCCTTGTCGTCTTTCATGTGGAAGACGATGTGCTTTCGATCGAGTGGGTCCATGTAAAAGAAGAAGGTATGGAATATAAGATCGCCAGAAGGATGCTGAATACGCTCTTACAGTTTGCGAGCGGCATCGGGATCCATGAATACGCTGCGCTTGTTCCGGAAGAACAGGACTGGCTGGTCCGGCTGTATCGGGATTATGGGTTTTCGTTCGGCTCTGAACGATACGAAACGATCCGCACAACGCTTTCTTCGTACCATAACCGCAAAGAGGCAACCGAGCCCGTGACGGCGCTGAAGGATATACTTCCCGAGGAGCTGGCTGCGTTTACTAAAAAAATAAAGGAGAAAGACTTGGCGTGCCCGCTGCCTCTTCCCCTCAATAAGCGAAGCTACCTGCCGGAAAGCACAGCGCTCCTGATCGATGGCGAGATCCACGCTATTCTTCTGCTGCAAAAAGAAGAAAGAGAGGGGCTGCCGCCGCGGCTTACCATTCCCTGGGTCTATTCGGACGAAAAACAGGTGACGATCCTGATGCTGCTTTATTCGCATACGGCATATCTTCTGAACGCGAATTATCCCGAAGAAACGGAGCTTACCTTTGCCCTTGTCGAGCCCAGGTTTAAGCCCGTTGTGAGTAAACTGTTCCGTGATTACAGCTCGTCTTATTACTTCTACGGACACAGGTGAATAGTTTTTCCGAATCTCCCCTTGGCGGATGTTTATGGCACATAGATCGGCCTGACGAAAGCCGGGGGGAGTTTTTTTGATATGTTTGACGAGATGGCTATGTTAAGTGACATATAAAGGATAAGGAGAACCGATCATGATCATTGGCGACATTGATAAGGGAAAGGCATTTGACTGGGGAAAGACATCCACGGATTATGCAAAATACAGGGATATCTATCCACAGGAATTTTATGACTGCATTTTGAACCTCGGATTATGTAAAGACGGGCAGAACGTTCTTGACATCGGCACGGGAACGGGCGTGCTGCCGAGAAATATGTACCGTTACGGGGCAAAATGGACGGGTACGGATATTTCTGAAAATCAGATCGCGGAGGCAAAACGGCTTGCAGAGGAAGCCGAAATGGAGATCACATTCTTTGCGGCGGGAGCGGAAGAAGTGGATTTCCCCGAGAACACATTTGATGTGATCACGGCGTGTCAATGCATCTGGTATTTTGATCATGCGGTTACCGCGCCGCATTTTTCCAAAATGCTGAAACCCGGCGGGAAATTTCTGATCCTGTACATGGGGTGGCTTCCCTATGAAGATCCCGTTGCGGGAAAAAGCGAGGAGATCATCTTAAAACATAATCCGGATTGGACCTCGTATGGAGATACCGTTCATCCGGTTTGGGTGAGCGAGCACTATCTTGATCTCTTTACGCTGCAGGCGCAAAAGGAATTCAGGGTGGATATTCCCTTTACCAGAGAAGGCTGGCATGGGAGGATGCGCGCCTGCAGAGGAGTGGGCGCTTCGATGACACCGGAGGCTCTTACCGCCTGGGATAAAGAGCATAAAGAGATGCTGGAAAAGAATGCTCCGGAGCGCTTTATGGTAAAGCATTATATTTCCTATGCCGAGCTGATAAAAAACGGGGAATAACGGAAGAAAATAATTGATAATGGCTTATTTTTTTTTGATAAAATAACTATGTATGTGGTTTGCCGGGAAACCGGTTTGAAAAGGGGAAAAAATGAAGATCACCAGAATTACGGAACACAACAGGGAAGCTTTTTCGTATCTGTTTCCGGAGAATTATGTATTCCGGGAGGATCAGGCTTTGCTTGGTGCGGTAAATGAAGAAAAACGCTGGAACTTGCGGGCAAGATCATCAAAGCGCCGATAAAGGTCCTTTCCTGCCTTATTAACGGGACGAATAAACTGTTTGGTTCCAAGAAACGCTGGAAGATGAAGTACAGCCTCCGGGATAACTGGAAGAGCATCGATGACGGACGGAAGATCTTCCGCCGCTATTTAAAAGGTTCCTGCGTCATTCCGACAGCTATTTTTGAAACCCTGACAAGGGGATCCCTGCCATGTTCGGGCATAAGTTCAAGAGCGGGGTCTATAAGCGTTCCACCAGATGGACCAAAGACGTCTTAGAAGACGGGAAGAAGGTCATGAGGAGCCTTGGCCTTGGAATGCAGGAAAAGGATCTGTACCGAACTAAGGAACTCAACACAACCGAATAGACACGAAAAACGACCGAATAGACACCAAAAATTGAAATCTCTTTCCGATTCTCTAAAATGTGAGTTATCCGGATAAAGCAATCTACCATAAAAACAAAGGAGGTTTCAGTTATGGATAAAAAGCTTATCGGTATTATATCTGCGATCATTGCAATGGTATCAGGTGTTGTTTTCATTATCTGGGGAATGGCATTTAATGGTTGGAATATTGCCTGGATCGTGTTTATTCCGTGTGGCGTAGCAATTGCAATCGTAAGTATGATCGGGAATTACACGCGGCAGAAAAAAGAAGAAGGCAAAAAGTAAGCGTATAGCGGTGCAGGCCCGTTGA
>JAEESA010000390.1 GCA_016286115.1 Lachnospiraceae bacterium | reverse complement strand
TGCCGGGCTTTTCGAAGCCCGGCGCTTGCTTTAATTCAAGAAAATCCGGCTCCGCCGGATTTTTTCCGAGAAAAGTGGAGGGGCCATCGCACTATTATAATGCAACAGCCCCCTTTATGCTTTCATTTCATTATTCACGGGCAAGGTAAGTAGTCATCCCGCTGTTATCGTCATAGAGGTAAAGGACATCGGTATCGCTGACATACAACATGCCCATTGATCCGGTCGGCATCGTGATCGAAACGACATCATCCTCATCAACGCTCCATACGCCCTTTGTCTCAATACCGGCAAGGATCAGCGAGAAGCTTCCGTCATCGGAAAAGACATAGGTTGTTTCCAGCGTTGCCGGATCCACGCCGATGGACTCTGCATACTCATCCAGCGTCATATCATTGTTTTCATCATCTACCATGTAGTTTACTGTCCAGTCGCCGACAATCGCGCTCATATCACCGGTAGATTCCGGAACCTCAAGGTCTTCCACCCCTGCGTTAACGGTTTCTTCGATCGCCTCTGCTGTAGCAGCTGCTGCTTCCTGTGCCTGCTTTTCTTCCTTGTTGGCGCACCCTGCGGTAAGTGTAACAGCGCAAAGAGCGCAAGCCATCATTGATGCAAACAATTTCTTTTTCATTTTTTCTCCTCCTGCCAATAACCATTCATTTTTCACGTATTACAAAGTTCGATTATACACAAAAGTTGAAAAAAGAAAAGCTCCTGTTTTCATTTATTCTCATTTTCGTGTTTTTCCCTAAAGAGTCGGTCATAATGATCTTGAAATTTAGGGGTTTGTCACATTTCGTTTACCGCACACTTTCAATAAACCGCCAAAAACCTTCCCGGCCCTTTGGCGTACACGGATAAACCCCCGCATGTTCCAGCACCTTCGAAAAGACCAGTCCGATCTCTGTACGAAGAATTTCCGTGATATTGCTTTCATTAAGATCGGCATACTTCTTTTTGATCATGTCTGCCCACTCGGCATGCGGCGCGAGCGACTCATTTTTCGTGATATCGTCTCCATTCAGCATCGCCTTCGACAGCTCTTCCATTTCATTCTTCAGCCGTCCCGGCAGCACCGCCAGCCCCTTAACTTTATTCGCAAACAAACGGTGTAAGACCGAACAAAAAAGCAGATTACCGATGCTGACAACCTGCCCTTTTGTTCGGGCTTCACGCCGTTTTTTGTCTAAGTGAACTAAGTCGCGTCCGGATCGGTCTTGGAATAGCTGTTTCTCTCTCCACAGATATGAAGATGTTGTGCGTATTCTTTCAGTTTACTGATATATCCTTCCAGCGTTTCAATGGATTTCTGCAATTGACTTTTCCGATGACCAATTCCGTAGACAAATGTGATTTGTTCTTCTTCCTTAATCTGATAGAGCTTCTTGCGCAGTCGTTTCAAGGTGTGCAGAGTCGCTTTGCCGTTATAGACCACTTTGATCCCGTACAAGGCCTCGCATTCTTCGATGAAAGATATGATCTTTCCAAACAAGCGGGCCTGATGCTTTGTAACAGACTTTTTCCAGACAAACGTATACTTGTTTGCGCAGGATTCGATTTTTGTCCCATCAATAAATATGGTCTTGCCGGAGATTTCTCCAAGATCATGAAGGATCGTTGTTACATTAGTAAGGATTGTCTTTGGACAAGCAGATAGGTGAAGAGAAATAAACCTTGCAATCGTGGAGTGATCCGGAGCCGGCATCCCTTCAAGAAGATACATAAAGTTAATGTCCCTTTTGCAGGCTGTTTCTATGTCTCGGCTGGAAAACAGTCGGTTCATAGATGCATAGATCATAATCTTTAGCATCTGACGCGGGGTCGCCTGATTTTTCCGGATCCTGTCATAAGTAGCATACAGTTCCGAAAGATCCATTCCCTCCACAAATGCACTCAGAAGGCGAACCGGATCATCTGCCGGGATCATGGGTTCCATATCAAAAGGAAGTTTGATTTGATAATAGCCCCGAAATGAAGTATAATCGGGCTGTAAAAATATAGGTTTTCGCATACTTATATTTTACACCAAGAACCAGATTTTTCGAAGTCTGGTTCTTGTCTTTCATAAGAAAAATCCGGCTCTTAGGCCGGATTTTTTCCTTTTCAAAGGAAGAGGCCGTCGCAAATTAGTGCGACAGCCCCTTTGTTTGTTTTTTGTTGTATAAACCGTATTGAGATGCTATGATTAAAACACCCAAAGCAGAATTTCTATGCGCTGAGCGCTTCTTAGGAACAGTTCTTGTTCAAACCTGAAATCCCTGCTTATCAAATCAATACCGGCAGGGAAAGGAGGCCGTTGCTTTTATTTATCCG
>JAEESA010000389.1 GCA_016286115.1 Lachnospiraceae bacterium | reverse complement strand
TCATCAATGTTGAAGTTGTCATTTGTTCCGATTTCATGAGTTTCCATATTATAAACCCTCCTTTTGGTTAAAAATACGATTGGCCGTGAATGTAACAAACGCTTATTTAAGCGTTTCTTTAATTGTTTCTTTAACTGTGGTAACGATGCGGCCGTCATGGATCCGGATGTCCACCTCATCTTCGGGCTTTACATCACTGACGTTGACAACCGGCTTGCCTGATACGGTAATGTAGCCGAAGCCCTTTACGAGCTTGGCTGTCGGCGAAAGGCCGTTTAACCGTGTAACAAGAATATCAAATCGGTTTTTCTTGCTCTCATAGACCGAACGGATCCGCTGGGTCAGCGTTTCGGCAAGAAGGAGAGCCCGGTCTCGTTTTCGTTCATAGGTGATGCCGATATTCTTGATCAGATCCTTCGTAAGCATCGTAAGCAGATCTTTCTTTCGCTCATAGATCACGCTGATCTTTTGATTCAATCCTTCGGAAAGCACCTTCAGCCGCTCTTCGCGTTCCTTCAGCTTTCGGACCGGATCATTTCCCGCGAGCTTTGCTTCCTGTGTATGCAGACGCTGCTTTCGATCGCTTAGAATACTACGCATGTTGTCGGCAATGTTCTTTTGGAACTGCTCGATCCGGCTGATACTGGTCATCACGTCGGGGATCGCAAATTCGGCAGCCTCGGAAGGGGTTGCGGCTCGCAGATCCGCTACATTATCGAGGATCGTCCAGTTTCCTTCATGGCCCACCGCGGAAATGACAGGCGTGGCTGCATTGTAAACCAGCCTTGCTATGGTCTCGTCATTATAGGCGTTCAGCTCTTCGTCCGAACCGCCGCCCCGCCCGATGATGAGAGTGTCAAGGTTCAGGGCGTCCATGAAAGGGATTGCGGCTGTGATCGAGGATACCGCGTTTATGCCCTGCACGTTCACATGATACAGAAGAAGCTGTACATAAGGATTTCGCTTTCTGGAAATCTTTTCAATATCTTTGATGGCCTGTCCGTTTTTTGAAGTAATGATCCCGACCCGTTTTGGAAACTTCGGTACCGGTTTTTTATGTTCGGCGTTAAACAGACCCTCTGCCTGCAGCTTTGAAAAAAGCTGCTGATAACGTTCGTTGGCCAGCCCGGCTCCCATGTCCTGGATGCTGGAAACGATCAGCCGGCTCGATCCGCCCTGGGTATAAAACTCAAAATTTCCGATGACGGCAACTTTTTTCCCGTTCGTCAGATTGAAATGCAGGATGCGGGATGCTTTCCCGGCCCAGATTGCGCAGGGAAGCAGCGCCAGTACGTTTTCTCCGTCGTCTTTCAGCGAAAAAAAGTAATTGCCGTTGTAGTTCGGGCCTCTGTAGTCGGTGATCTCCCCCTTGACATAGATCGATGAAAACATCGGGGTTCTCTCGAATTTTTCCCGGATCATAGTGTTGACCCGGGCCACCGTTTTATACTTTGCATACGGATCCGCGTCTGTGCCGTCCGTTTCCGTCGGATCATCGTTTTGATCATCCTCTTCATACCAGCGGCGCAGGTCATCCGTCAGTTCCAGGCAATACCAGAACTTTTCAATATAATTCCATTTTGCGCCCTTGCTTTTCGCTTCGTCCTTTTCTGAATACGGGACATTTAAACGATAACTCAAACCGTTCTCCTCCTGCTGAAAAAGCTATCTAATTATAGCAGACTGGTCCCCGGACAATCAAATCTATTTCTATCTTCTTTCAAGGACTGCTTACAGGACTTTTGGCGAGGGACGGATCATCTTATCCTCATTTTTATCAATAAAAGAAGCGTTCTGTATAAATGGGCTTTCAAAAGCATAAAAAACACTTTTGCCTTAAACGGAATATTTCTGACATGTACGTAATCAAGGATCTGCGTCTCCTTCAAATTCCTTGAAAGATTACGCGCCGCCTCCGATATTCCCTGCCCGTTATGGATCATATGATATATATCATATATGATCCTGCTGGCATAAAAATCATCCATCTGAAATCCGATCGCCGCCTCAAATTCTTTAAGACGCACACTGATATACTCGAAAAGGCGCAGGCGCTTTTTCAGCCTTTCCGGATCGGCTTTATTAGTAATGGAGCCATCGTTCATCTTATTGTAGAAATAAAGTATATCGCTGCATACTGCCATATTTTCTGCACACAGGCAGCACTCAAAAACAAACGCTGTATCCTCCCCCAGTTGAATACCTTCATCCCGGCAATAATGCTCTCTTAATAGAGATGCCTTGTATACCCGATTCCAGGGTGCCGGCAGTATTATTGCATCACCATATTCCTGCTGTCTGTCACTGATCAGTCTGGG
>JAEESA010000388.1 GCA_016286115.1 Lachnospiraceae bacterium | reverse complement strand
TTGATTTCGTGATGGAGCAGGATGGAAGGCTGATCGGACAGAACATGTTCATGAAGACGATCATCGAAGCTGATGACGGCAGGGTAATCGATGTTTTGACAATGGGACCGATAGGCATTACTCCGGAGCTGAAGAGAAAAGGATATGGGAAGGCGTTGCTGGATTATTCCCTTAAGAAGGCTGCGGATATGGGTTTCGGTGCCGTACTGTTCGAAGGCAATATCAATTTCTATGGCAAATGCGGCTTTACCTTCGCCAGGGAGTTCGGCATACGGTATCATGATCTGCCGGAGGACGCGGATTCTTCATTCTTTCTCTGCAAAGAACTGATCCCGGATTATCTTCAGGAAATCACCGGAGTATATCAGACTCCTCGAGGGTACTACGTGAAGGATGAAGAGGTAGACGAATTCGACAAGGCTTTTCCGGCGAAGGAAAAACTGAAGCTGCCCGGACAGATATTCTAAACAATATACCAACATAGATATGGTGATGCGGTTTTGTGAAAGGTTGGTTTGGCGAATAGATGGAGTATAACGTAACAATCAATGGGATCGATATCCGCGCTGATTTTACCGATGAAGAGATCAGCGGGGTATATCTGCCGCTTTTGAGACGGCTGACGGGTATTCATAAGGAGAAGAACCGGCGGATCCTTGTCATGCTGGCTGCTCCGCCGGGCGCGGGAAAAACAACGCTGGTGAGTTTTCTTGAACAGCTTTCGAAAAATCAGGAAGGCATCACGCCCATACAGGGGATCGGAATGGACGGGTTCCATCGGAGGCAGGAGTATCTGCTTTCACATACGACGCAGGTTGACGGGGTGGAAGTGCCCATGGTGGAGGTGAAGGGAGCGCCGATCACCTTTGACCTTGCGCGATTTTCTGATAAAATTGAGGATGTCGTGTCGGGAAAGGTATGCGGATGGCCTGTTTATGACAGGCTTCTTCATAACCCGGTTGAGGATGCGGTGACGGTTTATGGGGATATCGTGCTTTTAGAGGGGAATTACCTTCTGCTCCGGGAGGAGGGCTGGGATAAACTGTCGGAAAAGGCGGATTATACGATCTTCTTAAAAGCAGAAGAGGAGCTGCTCAGAGACCGGCTTATTGACCGCCGGATCCGAACAGGCGTACCGCGGGATAAAGCAGAGAAATTTGTGGATTTCAGCGATATGCGTAATGTGAGATTGGTGCTGGAGCATTCTAAAAAGGCGGATCTTGAACTGGTCTCACATGGCTGATCGGTGGTAGAATTAAGATATTTAGCGCGGAAGCAAATATCGTTAAAATGAAGGAAAATGTCGGTATGGTTTAAACAGGGGATGAAGATATGGATATAAAAGAAGCGATCAGAGAAAGACATTCGGTCAGGCAATACAAGGATGTGCCGATAAAGCCGGAAGACAGAGAAAGGCTGGAAACATTGATCAAAGAATGCAATGAGGAAAGCGGGCTGCATATTCAGCTGGTCTGCGATGATCCGGAGTGCTTCGATACCTTTCTGGCTCATTACGGCAAATTCAGGAATGCAAAGAATTATCTGGCCCTTATCGGAAGAAAAAACATAGATGATCTGGATGAACTTGCCGGTTATTTTGGACAGAAGATCGTTCTGGAAGCACAGATGATGGGGCTGAATACCTGCTGGGTGGCCGGTACCTATGGAAAAGGAAAGTGCAAAGCGTCGCTCGCGGAAAACGAAAAGATCGTCTGTGTGATCGCAATCGGTTATGGAGAGAACAGCGGCCACAGCCACAGATCAAAACCGACAGAAAAGCTGTGCGACGTTCCGGAGTCACAAAGGCCGGACTGGTTTAAGGAAGGTTTGGAGGCAGCGATCCTTGCTCCGACTGCGATCAATCAGCAGAAATTCCTGGTCTCTCTTGACGGGGATACACCTGTGATCACAGCAAAGAGAGGACCGATGGCCAGGATCGACCTCGGGATCGTAAAATACAATTTTGAGGCGGCATCCGCGCATCGATGCAGATAGGGGATTTGGTGATGGGTATGATCTCACTTAACGACTACCTGTATAATGGAGATACTGTGGTAAAGATCCTGCATAGTTATTCGCGGGATCTTAAGAAAAGCGCTGTTGAGAACAACAACGGGGTAGATCTTGCGCATAGCAACTGCCTGCTGCAAATGATAGCACTCCTGGAGCATAATGATTTCCTGACAGGGCAGTCCCAGAGGATCCGGGAGTTTTATAAGTATCTTGCGGACAGGTATCCTTTTCTCGCGTTCACGTTCAAAGGCAGGATCAAATCGCTTATTCGTCTTGAAGAAAAGATAAACGGGAACATCGTGGAGTTCA
>JAEESA010000387.1 GCA_016286115.1 Lachnospiraceae bacterium | reverse complement strand
ACAAGGCAGGGTTTTTCCTGCCTTGTTTTTCTATTTTTTATTATACCCTCTCGAACACATCATCGACCCGCAGAGCCGCTTTTGCTTGTGACGCTTGCGTACGTTACTAAGCTCCCGGTTCGCAAGCTCACCGGATCTTAAGCCCAGCTCACTAAACTCGATCAACAAGTTGATCTCGTTAAGTGGCTGGTCGGGATCGCACGTAAGCGACCAAAGAACGGTCGCTAAGTGCTCGTACGCCAGTAACGCGCAGCGTCAACACTCTGCTTTGTCGATAATGTGCCATTCGAGGGTTATTCTTTAGAGAATAGTGTTGGAGACTTGCAATGCAGTATAAACTTCCGAAACGAAAAAGAAACGCCTTGATCGACATGATCAGGGGAAAAGCGGGAGCGGGCGATGATGTGACGGCCCGATACCTTATGAGCCATGGCTTTCGGGTCCGGGTATACTGCCTTTTTGATGAGGGAGAGGAGCCGGACCAGGAACGGTGCAGGGAAGGGTATCGGAAATTCCTGGAGGAAGGGGAAAAACCGGATCTGATCCTTGCGGCGGATTGGCCGCTTGTGACATTGATCGCAAGGCAGGTGAAGGAGGAGCTGGCTTTGTCCTGCCCGATCCTTTCCTGGCTGCATGATCCGATCGAGCGGTGCGAGGCGGCGGGCTATGGCGGGATCGAGCTCCTGCGGCTTGCCGATCTGCATCTGGCGACGAGCCGGCGGATTGAAAACAGGCTCCGGAGAGAGTTGCCGGAGAGCGTGATCTATACCGTACATGAGCCGGTTTCGTCGAAGCATTGCTTCTATTCGGAAGACAGGCACGGAACGGATCTGATCTTTATCGGAGATCCGGAGGATCAATACAACCTGCCTGCGATCTTTAAGGGCCTGACGATGGCGGGAGACCGCTGGACGCTTCGGGTGATCGGGGAGACCGATAGTTCCGATCAAAGGCCGGAGCTGTGGGAGGAAGTGAAGGACGCGGATTTTCTGGTGATGACGTCTTCGGCGGAAAGTATTCCGGCAACGGCTGTCGAGGCGCTTCTTTCCGGTATTCCGGTGATATCCACGCCGGCAGACGGGATCGTGGATCTGATCCGGCCCGGCGAGAACGGTTTTTTGTTTCCTTATGGAGACAGCGCGGCTTTTGCGGAGATCCTGCGGCTCCTTGAGAATGGGGCGCTGCCCCGGCCAAAGTCTTCGGCCTGCCGTGATTCGGCGGCAGAGTATGAAGAGGAAGCGACGCTTTTTGATCTTGCCCTGAAACTCAGGGCCACGCTGGAAGGGCGGGTGCTTCCCGAACCGGGGAAATTTTACGGGAAAGATAAAATTTCCGTGATCATCGGCTTTTATAATGCCGAAAAGACGATCAGGGCGTGTCTCGACAGCCTGCTGGAGCAAACGATCGGGCTTTCGCACCTGGAGCTCATCCTGGTGAACGACGCGTCGCCGGATCAAAGCAGAGAGATCGTGAAGGAATATGAGGAACGCTTTCCGGACCAGATCCTTCTCATCGACTGCGAAAAGAACGGAAAACTCGGAACGGCGAGAAACATAGGCATGGACTATGCATCCGGCGATTATCTCGCCTTTGCGGATTCGGATGACATCGCATTTTCCGAGATGCTGGAGGATCTCTATCTTATGGCGGTGATCTGGAACCTTGAAGTGACCGAATGCGGGTTTTTGGAATGCCCCATGGACGTCCGTCCCGAACCGCCTGCGGAGGAAAGCGAAAGGATCCTCTTCTTCGCCGGGTCTGAAGCGGAACAGAAGAACCTTCTGATCTCCAACGGCTTTCTTACGGCCGGATGGAGGCGGCTTTTCAAAAAGAGCATGGTCCGGGAATTTTCTCTTCGCTTTGCCGAGGGGATCCGCATGGAGGACGTGCATTTCAGCCTGCCGCTCTTCATGCAGTGCCGCTCGTTTGGACGGATCAAAAGGGATATGTACGTTTACTACCAGAATCCGGACAGCATTATGAACTCGGATCAGGTGCATGAGTATTTCATGGACGTATATGAGACACACCGGCTGACCATCGAGGATGTGAAACGAAGGGGGCTGTTTCTGAAGTTTCGCGAGGAGCTGGCGTATATCTATCTTCAGAAGGTATACTTCGGCCTGACGGAATTTATGGAAGCAGCGTTTCAGATCTTCCCGGAGGAGCCGTATCGCGAGATCAAGGACTTCATGGACCGGGAATTTCCGGATATCCGCGAAAACCCGTATCTCTCCGAACAGGACCGGCAGCAGTTAACCCAATATATCGAAAGATACGGTTAGAAAATAATTGACAAAAGAAAAAAGGATGTTATAATGG
>JAEESA010000087.1 GCA_016286115.1 Lachnospiraceae bacterium | reverse complement strand
ACATAAGCAAAACCTCCGCCTGCGTTTACGATAGCGAATTTCCCACCTATATCGCCCTTGAAGAAGAACAGTCCCGTATCTTCCTTTGCCGGATCTGCAGCCTTTTCCTCTTCCGTATAAATGTCATAAAAGATGATATCTCCACTTGCTGCATGATCCCTCATGTAATTGCAGATCTCCACCGTCATATCGGGATCTACGTAGTTGTACCAGGCAAGCGACAGATTGCCGAGCGTGGTACCACCGTAATATCCGGAGTTAACCGGAAAGATCAGCCTGCCGTAGTCTCCAAAGACCGGATCATCCACCACGTCTGATATTCTTGTATTTGACGTATACTTTTCTGTCGAAGTGTTCTCTGTCATAGAATGCTCTACCATATCGTTTCCTGATCCCATTTCAATAGGCATTTCATCTATGAGCACAGATTTATCCTGACCGGAAGCCTGCTTCGTTTCTATAGATTCATCCTGCCTTGGAGCAGTCTCTGTCTCTCTCTTGGAAACTACGCAGGAAGAGAGACAGAGTGATAAAACTACTGCTGATATCAAAACCAACGCTCTCTTCATGCACCTGCTCCTTGACGAAAAGCCTGAATAATTTAAAAACCGGTATTTTTGAGCCATCTGCTGACTGCCTTCTCCGGACCATTTTCCGCTGCTTTCATTTCAACCGGCAGCCCTTCCAGAACCTTCGCATTCGGCTCTAATTCCCTGATGGTCTTATAAGTTCCGCCATCACCGGAACCCATATGCGTATTAAAAGGTATGATGGTCTTCCCTGCGAAATCATATTTGTCAAACAATGTATAGATGATCATCGGGAAGGTGTACCACCACATGGGATAACCGATAAATATGTTGTCATAACCCGAGATGTCGATGTCATTCTTTATCGCAGGCCGCTGATCCTCGTCATGTTCCTTCTTTGCATACGCAGCCAGCGCATTGTAGTGATCCCTGTTACTGTCATAAGGGACTGCCGGCTCTATCTCCACAAGTTCCGCTCCGGTCTGCTTTGCAATTTCTTCTGCAACGATCTTTGCAGTACCATATACCGAAAAATAAAGCACAAGATTCTTCATCGTTTTACTCCTCCTTATCCTTCGAACGGCAGGTGCATGGTCGCATACTTCTCAACCTGCTCCTCATCTGCATGATAGTATTTCTTGGTTCCGTCAAGCTTAGCGATCTCAGCCATCTCTTCTTCGGTAAGAGAAAAGTCAAAGATATCGCCGTTATCCCTGATATGGTCGGGATTCTTGGAACCCGGGATCGTAATGAAGCCCATCTGGGTATGCCAGCGAAGCACGATCTGCGCATTGCTCTTGCGATACTTATCCGCAAGCTTTGTGAAGACTTCTTCATTCACAAGTCCTCTGTCGCCATGTCCTAACGGATACCAGCCCATTGTCGCCGTGCCGTACTCTGCGAGTCTGTCCCTGATCTCCTTCTCTGTGCAGTAAGGATGTGCCTCCATCTGGATCACATGAGGCTTGATCTCGGAATCTGCCAGGAGTTTTTCAAGCTTCTCCCCTTCAAAATTGGAGATGCCCAGTGACTTTGCCTTGCCGTCCTTATATGCCTTCTCAAGCATCCGGTATCCTGCCATGTAATTGCCTGCCGGCTGGTGGATGAAAAGCAGATCCACATAATCGAGATCCAATCTTTTAAGCGTGTCATCCACTGCGTTCTCGTTCTCATAAAGGGTTGCCCAGATCTTGGTGGATACGAATACCTCTTCTCTTGTAACAATTCCTTCATTGATCGCCTTCTTAAGCGCTTTGCCTACTGCTTCTTCATTCATATATGCATTTGCGGTATCTATCATGCGGTATCCCAGCTTCAGCGCTGAATATACTGACTTTTCAGTATCTTCGGGACTGATCATGAACGTGCCGATGCCAAGTACGGGAACCTCTACGTTGTTATAAAGTTTTACTGTTTCCATTATGAATACCTCCTTGAAGTGGTTTTGTTTTTCTTTAATTAGGAGTTTACAAGAGATTCTGAATAATGTACAATGCCAATATCGACGACTGCTATAACATTTCTGAATAGTGAGGAATTATTATGATAGATATTTATATGATGGAACAGCTGAAAACATTTGCAGAATGCGGCACTTTATCAGCCGCTGCAGAAATCCTGAACACCTCGCAGCCTTCCCTGACACGTTCCATGAAAAGAATGGAGGATGAACTCGGAGTATCACTCTTTACGCGTACCAAGAATCATCTTGGGCTGACGGAAACCGGCAAAATGGCCGCTGCTTACGCAGCGCAGTTACTCTCCGTTTCTCAGGAATTTGAATCAAGAGTCCGTGCCTATGACAGAAGCCTTCATACGTTGGCCATCGGCTTTTGTGCACCCGTACCCCAGACGGTCCTTACTCCCATCATTAACAACACTTTCGACGGCATGACCATTTCCGCCGACATGGCAGATGATGCAGGTTTCCTTGATAAGATAAAAAAGGGGATCTACCAGCTTGCCGTTGTTCACGAAAAACCGATAGATCCCTGTTTTACTTATGTAAAATGCGGACACGAAGCCCTTTATATCTCTCTGAAAACCGGAAACCCTCTCTCGTTTTATCCTGAGGTACACCTTAAGGATCTGAATGGTCTTACCATCCTTTTGCTTAGCCGGATCGGGTTCTGGTCAAAGATCCACAGAGCCAAAACGCCTGACAGCAAGTATCTGCTGCAGGTCGAGGATGACTCATTTTTCGAACTTGCATCCAATTCGGACTATCCTATCTTCTCCTCCAGTTACTTCATAAACCGAGGAGAAGTTTTTCCGGATAGGATCAACATCCCGATTGCCGATCCGGAGTGCAGCGCTGACTATTACCTGGTATGCCTTGCCTCTGAAAAGAGCCGATTTGAGCCGCTTTTTAAACATGTAAGGGAAGATACGATACGGTAACTTAATCGGATATCCGTGAGTCGCCATATGTATATTCCGGTATCACCCGGTCATATGATTTTTGATCATAACTATGCACGAAAACAGAAAATATATCCCTTTTTCTCCTGCTATAGGACAAGATAGCAATCACCGTCTTTGATCTTATTCATCTTTTTTAACATACTGTGATATTCATGCCTGGCCTCCTTTCAGTCTAGGATTTTTCCATCCCTTGAGATCGTAACTACCTGCCAGGGAATAAACTTGCCGCTGTTTTTTAGTGCTGTTTCCGCCGCTCTCTGCAGGCCGCCACAGCATGGAACCTCCATGCGGACGATGGTTACACTCTTAATATCGTTATTTGCTATGATCTCTGTCAGCTTCTCGGAATAATCTATGATGAATGTTTCAAGGCCATCACTTCATAGGGAATTAAAACATCTGGAAACTCAGGGAATTATTCGTTACGGGACGCACGCCATTGAAATTCTTGATCCGGACTCGCTTCAGGCAGTTCTCAGATAATAAAAAAGACGGTCAGCAGAGATTATTCTCCACTGACCGTTTCACAAGATAATCGGTTCTGGTCTTTTGATTCGATTTCCGGGTTCCCGGTCTATATCCTCATGTTGTTACGCGATTCCACATTCAAAATGACATCATGATCAGGCATTACAAAGGTAAAAACATACCCTCCGTCATAGACCTGCTTAAACTCCACATCATCACCGGAAAACCAATAATCCGTGTCAGTAGCGATGGTGTCATAACGAACGGTCACTTTCTCGCCCGCAGCATTCCGTTCGTTTACATCAGCCCATCCGCAGGATCCCATATCAGCACCCTTTTCTTCCGCTCTTATGATCCTCTATGGAGCAGGCATCCGGTGTGCCATATTCGATAAGACCTGCATCCGCAGGATCAATGGATATCCTTCCATCTTCAAACACAAATGCCGGGATACCTACATCTCCTATCTCCATGTCTGGGTATTCCAGCAGTTTCCCGGCCTTCGTAATGATGAGAAGCCTTCTGATATGTTTGTCACGGAACTTCTTTTCGAGCACATTTATGCTCACTTCATCAGAGACCTTTCTGGATCTCAGTGATCTTTCTGAGGAGAGGAAGAAAGTAACGATGCGAAGATCCTATAAGGACAAGCGAAGCTGTGAGGAAGCCATAGAAATCATAAAGGACGTGGCAGGTACACAACTGGATCGGGATATTGCCGCGATCTTCGTGAAGATTCCAAAGGAAGAGCTGCAGGCGTGTACACCGAAAATGATAGACTTTTGATTTCGATACAGGGCGCTGAACAGCTATGTCACAGTTTTGGATTTTCTTGACAGGGCGGGCAATACTTTGATTGCTATGACATAACCGATCAATCCGGCAGCAATACCAATGATCATCCCTCCCAACACATCACTTGGATAATGCACGCAACGGATGATCCTTGTGAATCCCACGATGACTGGGATAATCAGGAGAAGCCATGCCCATTTTTTTCTGTCCTTTAAAAGGACAGCCGTAAGGGCCGTGAATGTGGCAAAATGTAAAGCAGTATGGCCGGACGGAAAAGACAGATCATCCTCAAGAGGCGAACCGGCATTGATCCAGTGAGTCTGATAGGTTTCCCAAAAAGGAGTGTTCTGCAGTGTGATATAGGGTCTCAGCCTTCCTACCCCTGGCTTGATCATGACGTTCACCAGGAGAAAAGACACTAAGAAGGCAACTGTCATCGCGATTCCGTACTTTCTGGTTTTCTTTGGAAAACAAAGAATCAGTGAAATCGCAAAAACAGCGATGTAGGCCGCAGCACCTCCCAGGTGCTGGCATATATCAGATAACGCGATCGTCACTGCGTTCTGAAACTTCCAGACTAATGTATAGATCGCAGTATCAAATCCATAAAAAAGCTGATCCATAGCTTTGCTTCCTTTCGTGCTGCGCAGAACGCCCAGTCATCGAGCCTTCTTTTTCAACCCAGATATGAATGAAATTATAGGGCAATGCCCTGGCCAAGTCAATCATTTAAGCAGATCCTTCCTCAGGGATATTGCAGTAGTTCTTGTTCCACTCATTGTTCTTCGAGCATTTTTTTGTCAAATCCCTTATTAAGGTCCAGGCTCTTGTTCATATCCATAGTTATGGAACGAAGAGCATTGACTCTGTTTACAAATGCCGCAGCTTTGTCCTGTTGTTCATCAAACTGCTTCTGCTTTTCTTCCGCTTCTTCTTCCCAAGGACTTTCCTTTTCTTCCTCACGGTTTATGCTGACGGAAGCGTTCTTTACGGTTCTTATTGATCCAGCTGTTCCTGTGTGAGGTCCTTGACATCCTCTGTTTTATCAAGTCCCGTCGTGGAAAAGATCCTCTCTGAGCGTCCGGATTCTTCCGCTGCACTTCCGGTGTTTTCGTCAATCAGCCCGGTTTTTTTCACGCGGTCAAAAACCTTTTTGATCTCCTCCACATGCTCTTTGTACAGCTCTTTCTGCGCTTCCTCCGTCGATATCTCGGGATGCAGCGAATGGTAATCCGATCAACGCCATTATTTCAAAAGCATATAAAGCTCCCGATACATCCTGCGGCGCCCCTCGCCGAGAAGATAAAGAATATCCTCCCGCACTTCCGGCCGGCCGAAGAGCTCCACCAAAAACGGCGCATAGTGTGTGCCTGCCCCCTCTTTGATTTCTTCTTCATAATCATCAAAGGTCTTACCCCTGTTATAGCTGCGCCCTACGGTGTCCGTTGCCGCGTCCAGGCAGTCCGCCGCCAGGACGATGTCAATGATCGTCTTATAGGGGCTCTTTGCCGTATCAAAGTCAGCCGGATACCCTCTCGAACAGTCATACCACAGATGATGCCCCTTGATCACGTCCACATAATCACGGGTGGAAGCATGCAAGGACGCGATCCGCGCACCGGTTATGGGGTGGCTCTTGATCATTGAAAATTCATCATCCAGGAGATTCCGCCCATACATGGAGACGACGTCCACGATAAACAGTTTTCCCAGATCATGGCAGAGGGAGGAGTGGTATGTGTAGAAAAGAATCTCCTCCTTTTTGGAAACAACCTGAGCTGTCGTGTCACAGCCCGGAAACCCGACAAAGAGCTCCGGATGAATGTCGAGCAGGTGTCTCGCCATACATTCCGCGAACCTCGCCACCATATTGATATGGACATAAGTGGGCGGGTGTACCGCGGCAAAGGCCTTGATGCTAAAGTCTTCCATCGTCAGACCGCCCGGAATTTCCCGAAAGCACTCCGGAAAGTTCGTAAGAAGGGTCACGCATTTCATATAAATGCTGCTCTGCTTCGGAATGCGATAAATATAGTCCAGGACCGTTTTTTCGATTTCGATGTATCGGTCAAAGTCCATTTCCGTAAGCTCGAGATTTGTGATCTTCGCGGTACTGAAGTACAGCGACGGGGTATCCAGATTCATATTGATTCCCGTCAGCGAATAGTCCTCTGCGTCTCTTTCTTCATACGCATTGTAATACGAATCACATGCTTCTCTGGCGGAGGTATAGCCCGCCAGAACCGAAGCCATGTACCGAAGATCCTTTTCCTGCTGCACATTGACAGCCGCGGAAATCGCTTCGTTGGTACTGTGCTCAAGAAAATCGACTGCCTTCTCAGCGTAAAGATATACTTTCTGCGCCACATGCCTTGGGATCAGGGAGTATGCGAGAAAGCTGCCGTAATAGTAAATCCGGAATTCGTAGGCTTCCCAGTTATAATCCGGCAGCTGCTCCCGGTAAAACGGGTCTCCGAGTATTTCCTCTGCCTGCTTCAGGATCGAAAGACATTCTTCCCACCACAAATCTGGCATGGCATACAGATTGCTTTCGTACAGCAGCGCTCCCATCAGGGAAAACTGGAGGGCAGCGCCCTTCGCTTCGGGAGATAAGGCCGCGAAGGCTTCCTTCTCCAGATGGCCTGCCAGTGCGTTCCTGTTTTCGATTGCCTGCTTTCGGATCCCCTCAAGCTCATCGCTGTCATATCTGGTCAGAGCGGAAATCAGGAAATAATCCCTTTTTACTTTTTTCGCCATGGCCTGTACTTTGGCGTTTTCATCATCCGTTTCGCCAATCATAAGCTCATGCTCGGTCAAAATCCGGTTGATGATTTCGGAAAGATGGACATCCACCTCCTCCATGGAATCCTCGTCCACCAAAAGCTCGTCAAACTGCAGAAGGATTTTCTGCATCTCATCCGTCAATTCCACATCCGGAGAAATCATCGGTTTGAGCACATCATTGATGACTTTCCGGTTTTCTATGGCCAATTTTCCGATTTTGGAAAAGTTTTCCACCAAAATCTGTCCGTATTCATCCGCGTCATTGATGTCGTTTAAATCAGGCGTGGATAATAAACGGATTTCCCGCATACGCTTTGCATATTGCTGAAATAATGATAAATACTGATCCTGTTCCATCGCTGTGTATCCTCCAAATATCTAAAAAAACCCAGTGTTTCATTATAGCACTTTTTGCGCCGTTTTGAACAAATTCTTTTATCGCGCGCGAATTTCATTCGTTTCCTGTATTTTATGAATTCTTCGGCTGATTTATTGGCACATGTCCATTATTTCTGATATAATAAACCAGTATGCTCAAAAAAAGACAGTACCAAAAGGCGGTGACAAAGCAGGGGGAGATTTATGTCGCTCTGACCGGAGATCAGGTGGCATTTACCAATGTCAGAATCAGCTGAACGACTGCAGAAGGCTTTTACAAAAGGGAGGGAAATGAAACCATGAATATGGTATATCTGTTTATGATTGTTTTATCCATCATCAGCGCTGTGACCATGTTGTTTCACATAAAATACAATTCCGTTCTTTCAACGAAGTCAAAGCGGTACTTCGCGCTGATGTTCCTTTGCATCATGATTGTCGCGGCATCGGAGGCTCTCGGCGATCTGATGAACATCGACGGCTCCTACAGAATCGCTCATATGATTATGAAATGCATCGAATTCTCCGCGGTGCCGTGGCCGACTGTGCTCATGGCTTTGGGCTGCGGCGCGGCAGAGCATCCGAAGCGGATCATCATCCCGCTCTTGGCTCACATGGCCTTTGAATGGGTGGCACTTCCCTTCCAGCTCGTCATCAGCATAGACTCCATGGGCTACTACAGACGCGGACCTCTGTACTTTGTTCCCGTTCTCATAAATCTTGCGTCTCTTGGCTATCTGCTGTATGAGTTCCAGAAGCTTTCCAAAAAATACGACGCGAAAAAACTGACCACGCCGTGGCTCGCGATCATCATAATGATTCTGGCCATGATCCCTCCGCTGTTCAATGGGAAGTGGCATACCTATGTTTTTGGAATCATGTTGTGCGCCATTATCCTTTATGAATATTACCAGAGCCTGATACAGAAGGAATTGTACGAAAATCAGCTTGATTTATTGGAAAAGGAACAGGTGGCTTTGAAAAACCAGCTGGAGCTGACCCGTCTCAGGGCGGAAAACGCCCACCTTAAGGGACAGGTTCGCATGGCGGTAAAGCTGAAGTTCCGCCTGATGCCGTACATGTACCCGGTATTTCCCGAGGAAAAATCCTTCGACCTCTATATGGACATGAACGCGGCGGAGGAGATCGGCGGAGATTACTACGATTTCTTCCGCACGGACGACTCGCATATCGCCATCGTGATTGCCAATGTGCTGGACGGCGGCACAGCATCCGCGCTTTTTATGGTGGCGTTCAAGATCCTGATCCGTCACTACGCGGAGCTGCGTCTTCCCCCCGCAATGCTCCTTTCCGCCATTAACAGCTATCTGTATGACAATAACGAGGATGATCTGACGCTGTCCTGCTGGTACGGAGAGTACGAAATCGGCACGGGACATATCACCGCGGTAAATGCCGGGCATGAGACACCGGTTATCATCCGCGGCGGCAGCGCGTTCCCGATCCCGGAGGACCGGCCGGGCTGGATGGTCGGTATGATGAGCGGCGTCAATTTCCGTGAGTATGAGTTTGAACTGAAAAAAGACGACGCGCTGTTTTTATATACAGAGGGTTCCTCGGGCGCGGAAAACGCCGATGGCGAGCGCTTCACTTCGGAGCAGATCTGTGAGGTGATCGCGGGCGCTGACAGCGCGATGGATGCCGTCGCGCGGCTTCAGGCGGCGGTCACAAGGTTTGCCGGAGGCACACGGCCGGAGAGTGACGCGGCGATGGTCTGCCTAAAACAGTTGGATATATCGGGAAAGTGAGGTAGGCGGATATGGGACTTGTAAAAACGTCACCAAATGAGACGATGATTCGTATAGAAGAGGAGGAAGGCGGAGCGGTAACCGTTCTGCTGCCCGAAGGGAGTGGGACTGCGCGGATCCTGTCCTTAACGGTCCCGGAAGGGGAAGATGCAGGCCATACCGCGCAAAAGCTCTTATCCGAAGCGGAAAAGGAGGCTTTTGAAAGCGGCGCGGTCTATATGGAGGCGGATTTTCCAGGATACACAGAGGAAGATTCGGAGGTGTTCAGGCAGATGGGCTATGAGATTGCCGAGGGAGCACCGCTTGTGGCTGTGGATATAAACAGGCTTCTCACGTCAAAATGCGTCAGGAGATCCCTGCAGCTCTGCACCGATGAAGCAGCCTACTTCAGCTTTGGGGAAATGGACATCAATCGGACCCGGAAGGTGGGGGCGTTCCTCAGCTTTGTACGCATTGATGAGGAGTTTTCGGATCCCGGCTTCTATTCGATGGAGTACAGCGGGGCAGTTTTTGACGGCGCCAATGACGTTCGGGCGGTCATTTTAAGCACTGAGGTCGCCGATGGCATCCGGGTCGATCTGCTCCTTGGAAGGACAAACAAGGACGCGAATTACATTCTGTCCGCCGTAAAGGGGATGGTTGTGGATCTGGCCGGGGGCAGGGGTTCAAAGCTGAAACGTATTTATGTGATTGAAGCCAATAAGATCACGGAGACGCTGCTGGCAAGAGTTCTTGGCAAGGACAATATCCCCGAGAGGCTGGGGCTGGCGATGCATGCGAAAAAAAGCCTTATAGATACCTATGAGGATGAGAACGTGCCATACAGATCTGATGAGGAAGAGGATGACAAGTGGCGGCAAGACGCCGCAAGGGATCTCTTCCAGGTCAATCTGGCGTGGAAGATGGCGTGGAACAGGGAACATAATTAAAGGGAGGTGCTGATCGTGGAAGAGAATTTTTATGCGGAAATTATGGAGAATTTATCGTTTTACGGCAAGGAGCCAAAGCCGGATAAAGCGGTAGAAAAGCTTGCCGCGGAAATCCGAAAAGAGCTTGAGGAGACGATGGAGCTGTACGCAGAGGATCATCCGGAGGAGTTTGACCTTGACGAGATCCTCCGTTTCGATGACGCTCTTTTAGAGGAACTGGTGGACAGGGTGGCCTATGTCAATATCCTGGAAAAGGTAATCGCAGGAGATTATAAGGCGAGCAAAATACCGGCGGAGGATGTTGAGAGGGCATACCTCAATGTGATCGATACCATGTTCGAACTGTCGAAGTCCATATCGCCTCTCGCGGGCTTCGGAAAGGACCGTCTGGACGCGGGATGCGAGCTTCTTGCGAGTTTTGCCGGGATTTACTGGCCGCTTGAAACGATTATCACATCGGATAATATCGAAGCCTTTGAGGATTATATACCGGGAGAGTATTACGACGATGTGGTTATGGGCAGGAAGCATGCCATAGGCGCGCTGCGGCATATCGAAGGGGATGTGTGCGCCGCCGGCGCCATCGTTTACACGATCTATGAAGCATCGGAGTACGAACCCCGCTCCATTACGGTGAACCACATACAGGTCTATGAAGGCATGCGGGGGCAGGGCATCGGCAATTCCCTTATGGGGCGCCTGGCAGGTCTGGCCGCGCAGCAGGAAGAAACCCTGATTTTTGTGGATGTCCCCATCCGGCAGTATGAGAATGAAAAAGAGAGGGACGAAGAGGCGGTACTGGAAAACTTTCTGGACGGCTGGGGCTTCTCTTTTGCGCCGGTTATCAGCGCGGATTTCGCGATAAAGCCCTCGGAGTGTGACACCAAAAAGCTTCTGAAATTCGGCAGACTGGATGCAGTGCCGCTTCGGGAGCTTGGAGATGACAGGGCAGGGCTTTTAGGGGAGTTTTTAAACGATACAAACAACCATATGGAGGGGCATGTGTTCCCCTTTGAAATGTATGACCAGGATGTAAGCTCGGTGGTCATCGCGGGCGGCAGGATCCGGTCGGTGCTGCTGTTTCGCCGCTTTGAAAACGGCACCTACCGGTGCGAGGGCTTAAGGCCGGCTAAAAATGCGGGAGAGGATCTTTTGGGACTCATCGCCTGCTCGCTGGAGGAGTGGTCCGCATTCGGAGATGAGAATGATTTTGTTACCGGCACTTTTGACAGTGAGGAAGCCATGGAAACCGTCAGGAAGTTTATTCCTTCCGCGCATGTTTTCCTGAAGTTCAGGGGAGTTATGCCCTGGCCGGATGCCGATGAGGTGCTTACGGAGGAAGACTGGAGCAGACTTCGCGAAGCGATTGGCCTGTCCGACGACAAGATCCCGGCGGAGGGTCTGGATGATGACAGTATGGGAAAAGAGGAAATAAAGCTGATCCGGGAAGCGGTAAAAGGGTAACAGTCCGCCCTTCTGGTGAACGCTTACTTGAAAGGAGCATACAATGGGAATTGAGGAACTGCAGAAAAAACAAAACAGCGCTGCAACCATCCATACAGAGGCGCAAAAAGAGGTGACGAATGTCCGGACCTTTGTCCGAAATCCCGCAGCGGTGAATGTGATAAACGAAAACGAGGGGACGGACATTCTGGCAGGCAAAACAGAGGAAAAGAACGTCATAAACCTCCCCTTACCCATACAAACCGTGCCGAAGGAGGCGCTCAAAAAAGCGCCGAAGGCCATAAAAAATGTGGTATATCGCGAACAGCCGAAGAGACAGCTTTCCAGAAAGGAGAGGCTCCTAAAA
>JAEESA010000386.1 GCA_016286115.1 Lachnospiraceae bacterium | reverse complement strand
TGACCGAGGTGGAGCTGACCGAGTATCGCGAAGTCGTTCCAGAGACAAAGGAGTGGTGGTGGCTCGTGACCGCTGAAAGCTGTGAGGAATCCTATATCGGAGCGGCCTATATGCATAACATCAAGGTTGGCGGTTCTGATAACTCCATTCACGGCATAGAAGGGGATGCGCAAAAGCTCGGTGTCCGACCGGCGGTGGTGATCAAAAAAGGTGAGATCGTCGAAGCGGAGAAAGACCAGCTTCATTGGATCTGCAGTTTATGCCAGTATTGGTCCGGAGGAAAGTGTACGAACTCGCAGTCTCCAAAGCATAGCGAAACGACCGCCGGTGACGATTCTTGTGATAAATGGGAGTACAAGGGTGTATGAAGTATTGCAGACTTTGTGGGAGGCGATTAAAAGATCCGGAAAGTATCAAGATCGGGATCGGGCCGGTTTGCCTTGACAAGCTGGTAACAGAGATCAAACGAAAGAACATGAAGGCAGAGAAGGTCGAGGATTTGCAGATTCCCGGCCAGATGGAACTAAGTGAATTTATGGAGGGATGATGGGTAAAACGGATAACACGGCGGCACTTGTGGCTCGGATAGCGGCGTTGGAAGAGAAGCTGAACGGCTTCGAAGAACGAGCCGAAAAGATTGCGGCAGAATCAGCGGTGAAGTATTTTCTGAAGCTGCAGAAGGAAGACCGGAAGGAGAGACACGACCGGAGGCTCCACAATATCAAAATGCTTCTTCAGAACTACCGTATGCTGAAGATCAATTCTGAGGAAGCGGTATATTCCCTGGAGCAGATCGAATCGCCCTATGACATTTTTGAGGATATGATGCAGGGGAAGGACGGTACGCTGCAGATCGATTCTATTAAGAAGAGCGCCGCCAGGACGAAGATCATTGTGGATCACATCGAAAAGATGATCGACCTGTATCAGGTCTACACTTCAAGGGAAGACGCGGATCCGATCGAGCAGAGACGGTTTGATGTGCTGAACGACCTCTACCTGTCCGATGTGAAGCTCGGAGCGAAAGAAGTGGCAGATAAGTATGGGATTTCGAGAGAAAGCGTATATTCTGACCGATCAATCGCCCTTGAGAACATGGCCGCCCTTGTTTTCGGCGTGGACGGGCTGACAACACATTGAAACCACCCACTACAAAATGATTACATTTACATCAGATTCGGAAAATGTTATGCTGTATTTGGTAAAATTCGTAGTGACGAAAGGGCCTCCTGTCAGGGGGTCCTTCCTTTATGCGTAAAAACGCCCGGAAAGGAAGGTGAAAAAAGGTAACGGGATAGCGTGATAGCTCCTTTTATGAGTGTTGCAGCCTCAGAAAAAGGAGGAAATATGCTTACAAAATTGAAACAGCGATTTCAGAAGAATCCGACACTATACTATGCCATGAGTGTTGCAGCCTCCTGGGCTGGCGTCGGCTCTCTGATGAATTCTATCACGATGACAAATACCTATGGGATTGTACCATCACTGATATGGTCTTTGGGAAATTCCGTTGCCTGCTGCCTTTTTGGAGTGCTTGCCTGTAAACTGGATGCGCTCCGGAGGATAATGCGGCTGAAAATCACGCAGTTCATAATCGGGTTTATGAGCATCTTCCAGCTGTGGATCAATATGAACGGGATCCGGGAGATCTACACCGACACGCCGATAGGACAGACAGGCGGCACTATCATAGTTTATGTGGTCTGCATCACCTTCATCTTCCTTCTGCTGAAATTCGGTATGATCCGGAATGTTTTGACAGACTCCGGCTCCTGGGTTATCGTTTACGCGCTCGTAGCGCTCCTTACAGTGGCTGCGTTTATTTTTACCGGGGGAAATACGAATGAGCTCTCGATGGGTCTGGAATGGCCTAATATGCAGGTAGGAATCACAAAGGGACTTCTCCTGTTGCCGGGACCTTTCACTTTCCCGTATTTCTACAAACTGCTGGACTACAACGACCAGAACGACGATAACACGCAGAAAGCGAACATTAAAATGTCATTCGTTCTCGGAGGCCTGATGTTTGGCTTTTATATGATTTTCACATTTGCTCTGGCGTTCGTGCAGTTTTCACCCGCCCTTAACCTCATAAAGGCGATCCTGATCAGCATTATCGGGATTTCAACGATCTCGACCTTCATTTACTCGATGTATATCGTATTCGGAAGAGTGCTTGGTCTGATCATTGACGCCTTTGCCGTGGTATTCTGGCCGTTCGTCCTTCCACTGGGAGTGATGGGTGTATGGACGCTTATGGCTGAGATCCGGGTGTACTTCGTGATAGCCTTGATTGTCGCAGCTGTTCTGATGACGGTTGTGAAGAAAAGGAGGCTC
>JAEESA010000385.1 GCA_016286115.1 Lachnospiraceae bacterium | reverse complement strand
TGAGATAAAGGTCCGAACTGCCGGACTGATCCGCCATCATGTCACGAACCTTTTCCGTGCTCGACAGATACGCGCCCCAGCTTAAGATCCTGTCAAGAACTTTCATATAAGAATCATGGGTTTTTGTTTTTTGTTCCTTGCTCACACCCTTGATCGAAGCCGTTGCGTTGACCATCAGATCCGTGTAGTTAATAACGGCTTCTTCATCAGGTTTCTTATAGTTGTCTTCATAGGCTAACGCATACATATCGGAGACAGAAATCTGTCTTTTATCCGCGCTGTTCAGGAGCTTTCTTTTCTTTCTCCGCAGTTCCAATTCTGTTGAAACATCCGCTCCATAAATGGGTGCATTCAGGTCTTTGAAATATTCTTCCCAGACTCTATAGTCATCATATTGGCTTATTACTTGTTGTCCTTCTTGCTGTTGTCCTTCTTGCTGTTGTCCTTCTTGCTGTTGTCCTTCTTGTTGTGCTTTCAGGGGCCCGTGGATCAGCTCTTTCGCATCCTCCCCCATCTTTTTTTTCCAGCGTTTTTCCGCTTCTCCGTCCTTATTCATCCGCATGCGCCAGGTTGTGCGCTCCGCCCGGCGCAGTTCTTCAAGTCTTGTTTTGGCGTTTTTCTTCTCTTTCTTTCCGACGCAATGTACCACTTTTTCGAGACCGGACACATTAGCGGTATATTCCATTTTTTCGATATTTTTCTTGGCCTGTTCCTGAAGGGCCTTATATTCCGGTGAATATTCCGTCAGAATATCCGCAAAGGTATGGTCGATCATCATCTGCTGCACAATACGGTCCCGAAACCGATTCATCCAGGAAGCGTCCGTCCTTGCTGTTTTGTGGATCATATCTTCATATCTTTTCAATTCCTCGATCGTAACCGTTCCATCATGAAAATACTGGCTTTTCGTCTGATAGGCCTGCTGGATCTTCAGGTATTCGCCGATGATACCAATGTCACCACCTACAATTTTACCGTCTTTTCCGTATTTTCCACGGTATTTCTCCAGAAACTCATTCTCAGCTCGCTCCCTTGCTTTCTTCGCTAAAGATTTTTTTGCCTCTTCCGTTTGCTTTTTTGTCTGTTTTTCTCTTGCATATCTTATGGGATCTTCTTTAGCGATCCGTTTATTTTCCTTCTCTTCTTCAGCTTTGGCTTTCTTCTCTTCTTTAATGGTTATCTCAGCACGTTTTTCGATTTTCTTTACTTCATTTTTGATCCACTCCCGCGTATCGGGATGAGTGTAGTCATACTCATCGTAAAGAGCAAGCAGGTGTTGTTCGGCCACAAATTGTGCAGTCTTTTCAGCCTCTCCGCTGTCGATCTTTCTCCGCATTTCCTCTACTTTTCTGCGGAGGAGCTCCATCTCTTTCTGCTCCTTACTCTGGTTCAACTGGTTCTGATACCATTTCTGCGAAAATTCAAGAACTTCCTTTTCCGACCTTTTTATATTTAACGTGACCACCTGTTTGATCTTTACCGGTTCTTCTCCATTCGAAGAGGACGTATCGTTCTCATGGGACAGTTTAAGCAGATCATTTTCATATTCCACCCTGTACTTGGCCTGCCGTTCTTCCACTATCTTATTTGCCTGTTCATACTGATCTTTATTCATCATCAATGCGTCCGGCGTCTGGAACGGACTCTGAATTTTAACCTGTGTGCTCTGCTCTTCCATCTGTTTCTCCTTTCTTTTCGAAAAAACCTTTCCTCACATTATGTATGATCCGCACCAGATCATTTTCTTTTCCACGTTTTTGAACATCTTATCCATCATTTTCTCTGTGTACACGCCGATAGATGAGGTAAAGACCTCCACATTTTCGCCGAACTGCTCCCGCACTGCCCTGCCTGCCTCCTGGATCAGCATCGCAAGCGCCTTTCCGTCCCGGTCGAAAGCATAGGCAAAGGCGATGGCAATCCCGGGATCCGATTTTTTCAAAAGAAGGGTCGCGCGGATATAATCATTTTCAATGCAGACAGCCGGAACATCCAGATAGTCTTCTTTTCTTATAGGCAGAGAGATCGGAATTTCCGTATCCCTCAGGGTTTCAAAGTAGAGACTTAAGGCGTCATACGCGTCCGGACTCAATTCGGAGAGAGAATAGACCGTGTTTTCAGGGATTTCCAATTCCGGAAGATGCTTTTGATCGGAGAGCTTCGCCCTGAATGACGAGTACACCCTGGTCTCCGAAAAGACAAACCCACAATGCTCCAGAAATATTTTCATTGCCACACTATCACAGCTTGCCGTGATAATTTCCAGTCCGAAGATCTCTCTCATGATGCGGATGGCTCCACTTGTCATCCGTCTTCCGATCTCCATATTCCGGAATTCTTCGCTCACATAA
>JAEESA010000384.1 GCA_016286115.1 Lachnospiraceae bacterium | reverse complement strand
CCATCGCTTCCACCGTGGAATCGATGTACCAGTCCTCCTTCTCCAGACCGGACAGCGCGATCCTGTCCACACACTCAAGAGAATCAAACTGACACATGACGGCAGATGCCGCGAGATAGATCTTTTGCGGCGACTGGCGGATCACGATGATGTCATCCGAAAGACCTTCCGGAGCCTCTTCCCGCTCCGGCACCAGAAGATAAATCCTCCCGTCATCCACGGACAAAACTGAAAAGCCGCGGTCGTACCGGTGGATCGCAAAACACTCGGCATAGTCGTTTTGGTCCGTGGAAAGGAAAGAGAGACCCGGGATTTCGGGCGGAGTAAGATCTGCCTCTGTAACCTGCCTCTCCTCTTCCGTAGTTATCTCGGTTGATTCCCCCTGCCCGAGCTTAAATATCAGCTCATAATCAATGAGATGTGCCTTGCTCATTGCGGTCGTATCCGCCTGTACCTGCATCGTCTGATCAAGGTTTATAGGGATCTGAAACTCTGAATTTCCTTCGGTATTCACAGGATAATAGATTACCCCGTTCACGATCATGTAATCATAATTCGGACTGCTCCAGATGATGTCTGCATAAGCTTCTCCGTTTTCGATCGTAACCCGGCACGGGCTCTCCACAGAGGCTTTTCCGCTCCCCCCGGACAGGGTTACGGCTGCGGTGTATTCTCCGTCCGAAAGACCACCGCAGCCGCCGAAGAACAGCGCCGCGGCAAGAAGCCACAGCGCCGTGACTTTTTTATTGAATGACTCTCTTTGTATGCTCCACATACGCCTTCTGGATCTCCTCAATCCTTCCGAGACCGGCGATCTGGCAGTCTACGCTTTCGAAAGATCCGTCCGCCACAAAGCCGCTCTTCCATGAATCCTCCTCATCTCCGGCCATATCGTTATTGGCGTGGTCTCCGGCCACCACCATCAGAGGCCGAAGGATCACCTTCTGATATCCTCCGTCCTTTACTTTTTCAATGACTTCCTCGAGTGCCGTATCCTCCGGTTCTCCCTCGACGGTTCCGATAAAGACATTGTCGTAGGAAAGGGCATCCATCTGCGCCTGCATCTGGTCATACGTCACGCTTGCGGTATGTGAGGTTCCGTGTCCCATGAAGACAAAAGCTATTCCATCCTCTTTCGCAGCATTCAGGTCGTCATACCCTGCATCTTTCAACGCTTCCGCCGTGATCGCCTTCGCCGCCAGTTCCTTCTCCGGGTTGATGACCGAAGCATCGCTTCCTACTTCTCCGAGAAGAGGCTCTGCGATCGCCGCGCTCTCAAACTTGTCTTTATATGCATCCAGCGTTTCCACAAGTTCGTCGTATTCGGCCCCGTGCATCAGGTGGGTAGGCTGTACCACGAGTTCCTTCACGCCGTTTGCTACGGCGCGGTCCAACGCCTGCTCCACGTTGTCGATCTTCTCCCCGTCTCTCGCATAAATATGGTTGATGATGATCTGTGCGGTAAAGGCTCTTCGGACCGACCAGTCCGGATAAGCTTCTTCCAGCGCTGCCTCGATCCCGCCGATATCCTGCGCACGGCTGTCATTAAAGGAAGTGCCGAAGCTCACCACAAGAAGCTCCTTCTCTCCGATGTCATCTCCGTTCCTGGGATCATCCTTTGAAGCATCTCCGGTATCTCTGCCGAAATAATCCGGATCGGCGGATTCTCCCTCCACCATTTCCTTTTCCTCATCTGAAAGCGCATCCCAGGCTGCTTTTGCCTCTTCACACTGCTCCCATGTATCCTCAGTCCAGGTCTGCACATAGATCGCGTCAATAAGCTCTGCCACATGAGCTGCAGCCTCTTCCGCCCCGTCTTCCGAAGCTTCTTCCGCATCCGAAACCACGACCTCATGGTCATACCACTTTGCTTTAGTTCCGATCAAAGCCAGCGGAAATGGTTCATCCAGCGCGGGTACCGGCACGTCAAAGCCGTACACTTCCTCTTCTGTTCCGTCCGAATAGACCACCGTATCTGTCGTCGGCATCAAAAGCTCTGCTCCGTCCTTCTGTGCCTCTTCCGCGGTTCCCGGATAAAGGTTCACGATATTTTTGGAAGCCAGGGTGATATGGATCGTCATCTCGCCGTTCTCCACCGTCAGCGTTCCCCGGTCATCATATTCCTCATTGACGTGGAACATGGAACTGTCGGTGGTAAATTTTGCGGAATAGACGCCGTCGGGAAGTGCAGCTTCTTTCGGTTCTTCAGTCTCCGGCTCCGCAGCCGGTTCCTGTTCTGCTGCCGGTCCCGCGGGTTCTGCCGCTTCTGTCACCGGTGCCGCGGTTTCCGTCGCTGCCGGAGCCGGCTCAGCCTTCTTTTCCCCGCAGCCCGAAAGGGGAAGCACCGCCATTCCGATG
>JAEESA010000086.1 GCA_016286115.1 Lachnospiraceae bacterium | reverse complement strand
AGAGGAGCAGATCCTTCGGTGGATATCCTTCTCGCCCGGGCCGCTAGGGCGTAAACGCGAACAGTTTCAGCACACTCCGCACATACCGCTCCGCAAACGCAGCCTCCGCGCCTTCATATTCTAAGAAGCGGATATAGGCAGGGAGGGAGCGGCTTGCAGCAATCAGAGAGCAGGCGGCGAAAGCCGCCTGCTCTTGTTTTAATGGGGTGTTATTTCTCATCTGGATTATTGTATTTGGCCAGCTCCGCACGGAGCTTTTCATTTTCAGATACCAGAGAATCATTCTCTGACGTCAACGCAGCAATGATTTCCGCGTCTTCTTCATGCGCTTCTTTTGCTGCTTTTTCGGCAGCCTCCGTAGCCGCAATCTTGGCTTCCTCTCTGATCCACATTTCCACAGTCATATACCGATGCCTCCCTTCTTTGTCGAGTTTAACGATATCCACTGCCTCCTGTACCCGGTCTGCAAACCGGTTGGAAGTCTTTTTCCCGAGCATCAGATCCAGGAACGCCGCAAAATCCGGATCTGCGCCTTCTCGTATGCCGGCAGCATTGATAAACACCTTGACAGCGCCGTCCATCAACTCTAATTCTTTGTCTTCATCACACCGGTTGCGAAACGTATAGCGGATCAGCTTTCGTCCGAACTTATCAAACGGCGAGATAAAGATCACATACGATTCCTTCAGCGATTCGAAATCCGCTCCCTTGTCCAAAAGCTCCTCATCCACCATGGCCTGATTATAGCGGGAGCGTTTCGCAAGATTGCCCTGATTCCGTGCCTGCATCTCGATGTTGAAGACCCGTTCCCCCTCCCCGGCGAAAGCATCAAGCCGGACGCCCCGGGATTCCGGCGTCTCCTCAATCTGCTTTTCTTCCTCGAGAAACTCAATTTTTTTAATGCCGAGTTCCGGCAGGATCAGCTGCAGGAGCTTCAGGCAGATGTCCTGATTATCACGCATGACCCGGTAAAAGATATACCGGTTCGTGATCGTCAGCGCCTGCCAGCGTTTCTCGAATGAAGCTGCTTTGTTTTCGTTCATTTCGTTTCCCTCCTTTGAAATTTTAATTCGCAGGAGGCTCTTCGTCTCCCGCAGTTGAATTGGATAGCAGGAGAACTTGAAGATGATCAGAAATGAAAATAGAAATTTATAGAAAATCAGAAGTTTCCTGTTGAAGCCAGTATAGCACCGCTGGAGGAAGAAGGGAATTTCTTTTTTCTGGTTTGCATCGAAGCGGAGGAGGTTTGACACGCAAATCCCGCATTTCCTTCTAAACGCGTGTTTTGGAAGCGCATCAAAGACACGCGTAACGCAGGATTTACTCTTAATCATAGGGAGAGTCTTCCATTAGAGGAGCAGATCCTTCGGTGGATATCCTTCTCGCCCGGGCCGCTAGGGCGTAAACGCGAACAGTTTCAGCACACTCCGCACATACCGCTCCGCAAACGCAGCCTCCGCGCCTTCAAAGTCTAAGTAGCGGATATAGGCCGGGAAGGAGCGGAGGGACTCGCGGAATACTTCTTTGTGGAATGCGTTTTCCTCCGGAGGGATGGGGAGGAAGAGGCCTTCGCACCGCTCGTAGGCGGTCTGCTTCGTGGCCTTTTTCCGATGCGCTTTCGCGACGAACTCGGCGACGGAGCGGTGGATCGCGCGGTCTTCGGCCGGAAGATAGTAATAGTTTTCGGGATCCGGAAAAAAGAATTTCAGGGTGCCTTGGAAGAGCCTTGCGGAGAGCAGGGCTCTTCTTTTTTTATGCGCAGGCCCGTGCAAGGAAATATCCCGGCTCTCGGAGGTATCTTCGGCCGATTGTGTTCCACTTATACACAGGAAAAACGGCCCGCGTTTTCCGGGCATTAGCGTTTCAAAGGCTGCGTCCTCGAAAAAGAAGAGGAGCTCTTCCTGCGGCATGCCTTCGAAATCGATAAAGGATTGTCTTCTTACTTCGGTTATCTTCATCACACCATGATTTTATAAAACCGATAAAAAAAATACAAGAAGTCGTTTCCTTTCGGTTCTGTTATGGTATAATTGTTCTGTATTTCTGAAAAGAAAGGCAAAAAAACTGTTCGACATGCACAAAAAGTCGGCAGGGAAAGAAGGAAACCAGTATGGGGAACAAAACATTCCGGGGCGGTGTCCATCCCTTTGAGGGAAAAGACATGTCCAAGGATCAGCCCGTAAAGGACCTGATCCCGAAGGGGCCGTTGGTCTATCCCGTATCCCAGCACATCGGTGCGCCTGCAAAGCCCATCGTTGCGATTGGAGATCATGTCCTGCGCGGACAGAAGATTGCGGAAGCCGGCGGCTTTGTCTCTTCACCGATCTTTTCTTCCGTATCCGGCACGGTGAAGGCGATCGAACCGAGGCGAGTGCCTACGGGCGACATGGTGAATTCCATTGTGATCGAGAGTGACGGGGAATTCAAGGAGGTCGAGTTTTCGCCCGTCGATGATGTCACGAAGCTCTCGAAAGAGGAGATCATCGAGCGCATCAAGGAAGGCGGCGTGGTCGGCATGGGAGGCGCGGGCTTCCCGACGCATGTGAAGCTGTCGCCGAAGGAGCCGGACAAGATTGACTATGTGATTGTGAACGCCGCGGAATGCGAGCCGTATCTGACCTCGGACTACCGGATCATGCTCGACAATACGGAGCATCTGGTCGAAGGCCTGAAGATCATACTGCAGTTGTTCCCGAACGCGCAGGGCGTATTCGGGATCGAGAATAATAAGCCGGATTGCATTGAAAAGCTGCAGAAGGCGGTGGAGGGAGAGCCGAGGATCTCGGTCTGCTCGCTGCAGACGAAATACCCGCAGGGGAGTGAGCGCCATCTCATCAACGCCGTGACCGGGCGTTCCATCAACTCCAAAATGTTGCCGGCGGACGCGGGCTGCGTGGTGGACAATGTCGAGACCGTGACATCGATCTATGACGCGGTGAAGCTCGGCATGCCGAATATCGAGAGGATCTTTACGGTCAGCGGGGACGCGGTACGTTCGCCCGGGAATTTCCGGTTCAAAATGGGAACCAGTTTTCAGGAGCTTCTGGATGCGGCAGGCGGCTGCATCACGGAACCGGAGAAGATGATCGCCGGCGGGACGATGATGGGGTTTGCCATTTTCGACTTAAATGTGCCTGCAGGAAAGACGCATTCGGCGCTTCTGTGCTTCTCAAAGGACGAAGTGGCCGCGGCCGAAGCGCAGCAGACCGCCTGCATCAACTGCGGACGGTGCGTGGAGATCTGCCCGGAGCTTCTGGTGCCGAGCCGGCTCGCGAAATTCTCCGACAAGAACAAGCCGGAGGAGTTTGAACGGTGGCATGGAATGGAATGCGTGGAATGCGGAAGCTGCAGCTTCATCTGCCCCGCAAAACGGCCGCTGGCGCAGTCCATCAAGGATATGAAAAAAGACATTCTGGCCGCAAGGCGCAAGAAATAGCGAGCTGTCCGGACGAGTCCTGAACAGTTCAAAAAATGGAAGAGAGGAGAAAGACTTTGAGCGCAATACATGTTTCATCTTCGCCCCACGTGCGGTCGAAGGATACAACATCAAAGATCATGTTGATCGTGATCATCGCCCTGCTTCCCAGTGCCGTTTTCGGCATTGTGAATTTCGGGCTGAGCGCCCTGCTTCTGATCGTTTTATGCGTCGGAAGCGCGGTGGCTTCGGAATGGCTGTTTAACAAGATCACCAAACGCCGCCAGACCATAGGAGATCTCTCGGCGGTCGTGACCGGGCTTCTTCTGGCAATGAACCTCCCCCCGACACTTCCCTGGTGGGAAGCGATCCTGGGTTCGGTCTTTGCCATTGTGATCGTCAAGTGCCTTTTCGGCGGGCTTGGACAGAACTTCATGAATCCGGCCCTCGGCGCCAGATGCTTCCTGATCGTGGCGTTCGCGGCGGATATGACGAAGTTCTCCGGCAGCAATCTTTCTGTGGATACCTTTACCGGAGCAACGCCTCTGGCGATCCTTCGGAGCGGGGACGGGTCCGTGAACCTTCTGGACATGCTTCTCGGAAAGACAGCCGGTACCATCGGTGAAACGTCGGGGCTTCTGATCCTGATCGGCGCGATCATCATGCTTCTTTTCGGAGTGATCGATTTTGTGATCCCGGGCTTTTATCTTTTGAGCTTCGTGATCTTCATGCTGATCTTCAGCGGCCACGGGCTGGATCTTAATTATCTCCTGGCGCAGGTCTGCGGCGGCGGTCTGCTGCTCGGCGCGTTCTTTATGGCGACCGATTATGTGACGAGTCCGATCACGCCGTTGGGAAAACTTCTATTTGGTATCTGCTGCGGCGTGCTGACCGGTATCTTCCGGTGCTTCGGCGCAAATGCGGAGGGTGTTTCCTTCGCCATTATCCTGTCAAACCTTCTCGTGCCGCTGATCGAAAAGATCACGATCCCGAGAGCCTTTGGTGTAAAAAAGGAGGCGAAGAAGAATGAATAAACGAGTGGTAAAAGACGCATTGATCCTGACCGCCTTTACGCTGGTTCTCGGCTTTATCCTGGGCGGTGTGCATGAAATAACAAAGGAACGGATCGAAGCCTCGGAGCTTGCTGCGAAGCAGGAGGCCTACAGGGTCGTTTTCCCGGAGGCGGACAGCTTTGTTGAAGACGAAGAGATCGATCTTGTGGACGCGACGGATGCGCTCGCGATGCTCGGCTTCAATGATACGATCGATGAACTCATGTATGCTTTGGACGCTTCGGGCGAGCAGCTGGGCTATGTGGTCACCGTGACCGCAAAGGACGGCTCGCAGTCCTCGATCACCTTCGCGGTGGGTATTGAAAACGACCGCACCGTGAACGGGTATTCCATTACGGAAATCTCGGAAACGCCGGGACTCGGGGATAAGGCGAAGCTGGATGAGTTCAACGACCAGTTTGAAGAGGTGGACGTGGACAGCTTCGAAGTCGTGAAGGATGGCAAGGATGAGGATGATGAGATCCAGGCCATCACCGGAGCAACCATTACAAGCAAGGCCGTAACGAACGGCGTCAATGCTGTTTTGGAATTCTATGATCATTTTCTTGCAGGATAAGGAGGGAGAGAGATGAAAGAACACAGTTTATTGGAACGACTGAAAAACGGACTCCTGAATGAGAACCCCACCTTTGTCCTGATGCTCGGGATGTGTCCGACATTGGCCGTGACGACTTCGATCATCAACGGCATCGGTATGGGACTTTCCACCACGGTGGTGCTTGTTTTATCGAACCTCCTGATCTCGCTGTTTCGGAAGGTGATCCCGGACGGAGTCCGGATCCCGGCCTTCATCGTGATCGTGGCTTCGCTGGTTACGGTGGTACAGTTCCTGATGCAGGCATATCTGAATGACCTTTACGGTGCGCTTGGCGTGTATATCCCGCTGATCGTCGTGAACTGTATCATTTTAGGCCGCGCGGAGAGCTACGCGAGCAAGAACCCGGTGCTGCCGTCGATCTTTGACGGGCTGGGCATGGGCCTCGGCTTTACCTTCGGCCTTTCCTGCCTCGGCGCGATCCGTGAGATCCTTGGCTCCGGCCAGCTCTTCGGGATCCAGATCCTTCCCCTTGCCTCCGGCGTGCGGGGAACGGAAAGCTATGTGCCCGGCTTTACGCCGATCACGATCTTCATCATGGCTCCGGGAGCCTTCCTTGTGCTGGCCTTCCTTGTGGCGTTGATGAACATTGTACGTAAAAAGATGGCGGCAAAGGGCAAGCCTTTAAAGGAGCCCAGCGGCTGCATGACCGGCGATTGCACGGGCTGCGGATTTTCTTCCACCTGCTCCGGCAAGACCCCGGAAAAAGCGGATAAGGGAGGTGAAAAGGCATGAAAGAATTATTGCTTATTGCCGTCGGTTCGGCGCTTGTAAATAATGTCGTGCTTTCCCAGTTCCTCGGGATCTGCCCGTTCCTCGGGGTCAGTAAGAACCCGAAGACGGCGGCCGGTATGGGCGGCGCGGTTATCTTCGTTATCGCGATCGCGAGCCTTGTGACCTCCGTGATCTATAAGTTTTTGATGGTGCCGCTCGGAATTGAATACCTCCAGACCATCATCTTCATCCTGGTGATCGCGGCGCTGGTGCAGTTCGTGGAAATGTTCCTGAAAAAGAAGATGCCGCCCTTATACGAATCTCTGGGCGTGTTCCTTCCTCTGATCACCACCAACTGCGCAGTGCTTGGCGTGGCGCTTACGAACGTGACCAAGGGCTATGGGATCGGAGAGAGCCTTGTGAACGGCATCGCGACGGCGGTCGGTTTCTTCATCGCCATCGTGCTCATGGCCGGTGTTCGTGAAAAGATCGAAGGAAATGACGTACCGAAGCCCTTCCAGGGTACGGCCATCGTGCTGGTCACGGCCTGCCTGATGTCCATCGCCTTTATGGGCTTCTCCGGAATGATCTAAGGGGGGAAAGCATATGAGTGTTACAGCAATTATCATCGCCGCCGTTGTGGTGGGGGTGCTCGGGATCATCATCGGGTTTTTCCTTGGGATCTCGGGAGAAAAACTGAAAGTGGAGACAGACCCCAGAGAAGACGCGATCATTGGCGTCTTGCCGGGGAATAACTGCGGCGGCTGCGGCTATCCCGGGTGCTCCGGGCTTGCTGCGGCGATCGTGGCAGGAGAAGCGCCGGTGGGGCAGTGCCCTGTGGGCGGCGCTCCCGTGGCGGCGAAGGTCGGAGAGATCATGGGCGTTGCCGCGGAAGAAGGCGAGAAAATGGTAGCCTTCGTGAAATGCGCAGGCGATTGCGAGAAGGCGAAAACAGCGTATGAATACACGGGGATCCGCGAATGCACTGCGGCGAAATATGTTCCCGGCGGCGGCCCGAAGGCGTGCTCCTTTGGCTGCCTTGGTTTCGGCTCCTGTGTGGCGGCCTGCCCCTTTGACGCGATCCATGTGGTGAACGGGATCGCCGTTGTGGACAAGGACGAGTGCCGCGCCTGCAAGAAGTGCATCGAGACCTGCCCGAGAGGATTAATAGAACTTGTGCCGTATTCCTCAGAATATAAAGTGCGCTGTTCGAATAAGAATAAGGGCAAAGCAGTGATGGATGTTTGTTCGACAGGCTGCATCGGGTGCAAGCTCTGCGAAAAGAACTGCCCGAGCGATGCAGTTCATGTTGTGGACAATGTGGCGCATATCGATCAGGAGAAGTGTACAGCCTGCGGGACCTGCGCATCCAAGTGCCCGAAGAAGGTGATCACAGGCGCGGTGAAGGAGCCGCTGGCAAAGGAGGCTTAGTCAGGATAGCATAAATGCAGTTTACGAAACGTCCGAGGATCGGGGTAATGGTCGGAAATTTCCATTCCGACCATTCCAGAAGACTGGTACAACAGATATGGAAGCTCCTGAAGGATGAAGAGGCAGACGTACGCTTTTATCTCGGCACGGAAAGCTCCAGCTTTATGGAAGGCTTTACGATGCAGGAAAGCAAGTACGATTATCAGTATGCCTCTCTTTATGGATACAGCCGGTATGATAATCTGGACGCTTTGATCATTTCCGAAGGAACGATCGGGATCTATCATGCGCCGGTGGACAGGAGAAAGATCTTTGAAAATCTTCCCGATGTTCCGAAGGTCCGGTTGGAATCTGTCGAAGGCGGGACAAATGAAAACTTTGTGATCGTGGATAATTTCCAGGGCATCAGAGACTGCACCGAGCATCTGATCAAAGAACACGGCTGCAAAGACATTGCTTTTGTGACCGGTCCGCTCGGAAACAGGGACGCGGAAGAGCGTCTGGAAGCGTTTCTTTCCACCTTAAAGGACTATGGCTTACAGGCGGATCCGAGGCGCATCAAACAGGGGAATTTTTCGGAGCATGTGGACGCGGTCGTAGAGGATCTGTTTGCGGACGGAGATTATCCGGAAGCGATCGTCTCGGCGAATGATGAGATGGCGATGTCGATCTACCGCGTCATGAAGGCGCACGGCCTGACCCCGGGCAAGGAGGTCAAGGTCACCGGTTTTGATGACTGGGAGATGGCAGCGTTCATGGATCCGCCGCTGACTACGGTGCGGCAGGACTATGAACAGATCGCGGATGAGGCCGTAAAGATCTGTTTTGAGGCGCTGGAAGGGAAAACACAGAAAATGATCCGCATCAAAGCGCACCTGATCCGGCGCTGCTCCTGCGGCTGCACCATGGAAGAGAAAAAAGAAGAGGAGAACGTGGAGCGGCACGCGCTGATCGAAAGCGTTTGGAACCAGAAACGAAATCAGCGGAACAGCTGGGTGGGCGCGCTCTTAAACCGTGAACTTTTGGAGTCTTCGAACTACAGAAATTTCTATTTCCGGCTGAGCATGATCTTTCAGTTCCTGGAGGTGGAACGGGCGAATGTTTATCGGCTGGAGGAGACGCAGTACGTCGAAAAGGGCGGGATGATCAAGATGGTGCCCTATATCCGCAGAGCTCTGGAATACCGAAAAGGGGAGAGAAAGATACAGGGCATGGACGAAGCCCTGAAGATCCCGCTGGACAACCGTGGGATCGAGGAGGACAAAGGCCAGCCGGCCTCCTGCGTGATGATCTTCCTCCTGTTCTTTGAGAAATTTCAGTACGGCACGCTCCATCTGGAGATCGATCCGCAGGAGATCGACTTTTACTACATGCTCTCCCTGGAGATCGGGTCTTCGATCCGCTATGTAGTGCTGTCCTTGGAACAGAAGGCGTCGCAGCAGGCGCTGAAGGAAAAGAACCAGATCCTGGATTTCACAGCCCACCATGACGAACTGACAAAGGTTTTGAATCGGACCGGCATGATCACGAAAACGCTGGAGTTGATCCGGGAAAAGGACAATACCAACTTCGCGATCCTGATGGTCGATCTGGATCATTTAAAACAGATCAATGATACCTTCGGCCACGGGGAAGGCGATTTCGCGATCCGCGGCGCCGCCGAGATCCTGCAGAAAGTGATGGCGGGAGAAGATGCGGTCATCGGCCGCACCGGCGGAGATGAATTCCTGGCGGTCTTTCCAATCAATCCGCCGAATGATGTCAGAGCCTATATCAAGAGGCTCCATGAAGAAAGCGCAAGGTTTAATGAGAGGTCGGATAAACCCTATTACGTCGAGGTCTCCGGCGGCGGGATCGTGTTCCGCGCCGAAGAGGGAAATGACCTCCAGAATCTGATGAACCGCGCGGACATTTCTCTTTATGAGGATAAAAAGAAGCGCAGAGAGAGCGTACTCCGGGAAACAGGGACCGGCTCTTAATAGAGGATCAGGTTGCTCTCATTGATCCCGGAGGTACAGATCACTTCCTTGTCCGAGGTGACGAAGATAGCTTCGATATCGGGCAGAGCTTCGATATAGGCTCTGCCGTCGGCCAGCCCCATTGCAAACACAGCGGTGGACAGGGCGTCGGCTTCGGTGGAATTGGAAGATAATATGGTAACGCTGAGCAGGCTATTCTCCACAGGATAGCCTGTTTTTGTGTCCAGGATATGGTGATAAAGCTTTCCGTCGACTTCGCGGTAACGTTCATACACACCCGACGTCACAAGGGACTGGTCCGAGATCTTTAAGGCCGCGATCGGCGTCCCTTCGTCTTCAAACGGAGCCTGGATCCCGACCGTGAAGGGCGTGCCGTCCGGCTTGCTGCCGATGGTGACGACGTTGCCGCCGAGATTGATGATCGCGGAGGTGACGCCTTTGGAGACAAGATATTCCTTCATGCGGTCAGCAACATAGCCTTTGGCGATGCCGCCGAGATCCAGCCGCGCCTCCGGGTCCAGAAGCGTTACGGTATCCCCTTCGATCAGCAGCATATCATCATCGACCGTATCAAGCGCATTCTCGATCGCGCCCTCCGATGGAAGGACATAGTCCTCTGTCGGAACAGCAGAAAGATCCCAGAGCGAGCTCAATGCGCCGATGGTCAGCGCAAAGCGGTTCGCTGTGGATTCATAATAGTATTTCCCAAAGCTCAAAACCAACGCAGTCTCCGGATCGACCACGACCGGCGCGCTTGCGGCCCGGTTCACATGGCTGATGTCGCTTTCCGGCAGTGTGGCGCTGAAGAGGTCTTCATAATGCTTTGCGATCTGAAAGCATTTATCGATCAGGCTGGCATCCTTTGGCTCGTAAAGGGATACGCTGATCACGGTATCAAAGTAAAAGCCGGTGTCAGAGGCTGTGTTGTCGGTTTTTGCTGCGCCGCAGCCGGAGAGAAAAAGAACGGCCGCAAGCGCGAATGCGCATATTTTTTTCATCGTTGTGCTTCCTGTCTCAAATTTTGTATATTATAACATCCCTTTGACCCTATCGCAAACTTCGGTATAATAGAGTTTAGATCATAAGAGAGAGGTGCCTGGATGTATTCGTATTTCAAGGGAACGCTTGTGGAAAAGGACGAGGAGATCTGTGTCGTTGAGGTCGGCGGGATCGGATATAACATTCTCGTGGGACTGTCGGTGCTGGAGCGGCTGCCGGCTGCCGGGAATGAAGTGAAGCTCTATACCTATACCTCAGTACGGGAGGATGCGATCCAGCTCTTTGGTTTTCTCACGAAGGAGGACGTGAAGTTATTCCGCCTCCTGATCGGAGTCAGCGGGATCGGGCCGAAGGGCGCGCAGGCCATTCTGTCTACAATGACCGCGGAGGAGCTGCGGTTCGCGATCTTTTCCGATGATCCCAATGCGATCGCGAAGGCGCCGGGGATCGGGAAAAAGACGGCGCAGAAGGTGATCCTCGAATTAAAGGATAAACTGGATATCCGCGAAAGCCTGGAGAATTCCTACGGCACGGACGCGCCGGCTTCCCTGCCGCTCGGCACAGCCAGAGACGAAGCCATCGCAGCGCTTTCGGCGCTTGGCTACAGCCAGCAGGACGCTTATTCCGCGGTGAAACGCTGTTCCCTGCCGGAAGGCGCTACCGTTGAGGAGATCCTGAAAGAAGCGCTTCGTCAGATGGCGATGTTATAGATATTAGAAGGAGAAGACGGCTTGTGTCTCACAAGGCGAAAATAATATGGCAGAAAAAAGAGTGATCAATACAGAATTGCAAAAAGAGGACCTGCCGGTGGAGAATTCGCTGCGGCCGCAGCGGTTTGAGGACTACATCGGGCAGGAGAAGACGAAGGAGCAGCTTCGGATCTATATCGATGCGGCGAAAAAGCGGAAGGAAGCGCTCGACCACGTCCTTTTCTTTGGACCGCCGGGCCTCGGGAAAACGACGCTGGCCGGGATCATCGCGAATGAGATGGGGACCAGGATCAAGGTCACGAGCGGCCCTGCGATCGCAAAGCCCGGTGAGATGGCGGCGATCTTAAGTAACCTCGAAGAGGGAGACGTCTTGTTCGTGGACGAGATCCACCGGCTGAACCGGCAGGTGGAAGAGGTGCTGTATCCGGCGATGGAGGACTATGGGATCGACGTGATGATCGGGAAAGGGCCGACGGCGCGTTCGATCCGGCTCGACCTTCCGAAGTTCACGCTGGTGGGAGCGACGACGCGGGCGGGGCTTTTGTCTGCGCCTTTAAGAGACCGGTTCGGGTGCGTGCATCATCTCGAGTTCTATAATGAGGACGAGCTGAAAACGATCCTTTTGCATTCCGCCGAAAAGCTTTCTGTGCCGATCGAGGAGGATGGAGCGGAAGAGCTGGCGAGGCGGTCGAGAGGGACGCCGCGGCTTGCAAACCGCCTCTTAAAGCGCGTCCGGGATTTTGCGGAGATCCGCTACGACGGCGTGATCACGAAGGAAGTCGCCAATACGGCGCTTGACCTTCTTGAGGTGGACCGCTATGGTCTCGATAATAATGACCGGCACCTCATGCTCCTTCTTTTGGAGCAGTTTAACGGCGGCCCGGTCGGGATCGAGACGCTCGCGGTGGCCTTCGGGGAGGACCCCGGCACGATCGAGGATGTGTATGAACCGTTTCTCGTAAAAAGCGGCTTTATCAACCGCACGCCGCGGGGACGCGTGGCTTCGGACAAGGCCTATGCCCATTTCGGGATTGCGAAATCGGGCGCGAAGTAGTATTATGATACAGATAAACCACAGGGAATTATCAGGGGAGAAAATAT
>JAEESA010000383.1 GCA_016286115.1 Lachnospiraceae bacterium | reverse complement strand
AGGATGTTCCGAAAAACTTAACGATGAGTCTTGATGAGTATATGAGCAAATTGAGTAAGGGCGAATACATCCCGACTACAAAGAATCCAACCCCGCAAGCGGAGGACGTTTCAACGACGAGCTCAGCCCGGGAAACCGGCTCATCGACGGTGCCTGCCCAGGCAACCGGCTCATCGACATCGCCTGCCCAGGTAACAGACTCAGCGCCGGCACCGGATACCGTAACGGGTTCAAAAACGGCGCCGGTTTCGAAAACCGCCCCCGAAAAAAAGCTTACGAAGGAACAGACACAGGTGCAGTACCTCATGGAGGATATCCGAAAAAGGATGCAGCTTGTCATGATGCTTCACCGGTTGGCCGGTATGCCGATGGAGATGCCGGCAGATCTGGCAGAGGATCCGGAGCTCAGAAAAAGGCTTGTGGCGGAGATGTCTGAGATCGAACGACAGAGGGCAAGGCTTTTTGGGATTGTAAGTAAGATGGATCAAAGCGCTGCCCCGGTACCTCATGCGGATCGCATATCCCAAAGCGGCCCGGATCCTTTGAACCACCACGTCGAGGGCGGCCCGGAGCCTCTGGAGGTCGCAGAGCTTACCGCTGACGTGTCAAAGGAGTATGTAGGCGATACGCTGATCGAAGGTACGGTGCAGTCTCTTGAAGCGGCAGGGGGCAACCTTTCCTTTACCGAAGGCTCACAGTATCTGATGGGCTCCGGCGTGGCTGTGGGGATCCTTTCCATAGCAGGGCTGATAAAGGATGTTATAGGAACGATCTCCCTTGCTTCCCAGAAGGGATTGACGACGGCAGATATTGCGGCAAAATCCCTGGGACTGATCGGAGACTATACCGGAGATATCGGCGGAGCCTTTGATGCTGTCGGAAGGATCGTAGCTTCCTCAGCCAAAGCTGCCGAATCAGTGACTTCCAATGTGCATACCCCATTAGTGGTAAAAGCATGGCTGGAGGACTCCGGAACCTCGCTGCTTCAGCATTCTTCACAAGCCGGAGCCTGGGGTACGATAGTCGGCGGAGCCCTTGGGGTCGTTGCCGGAGCCATCCAGATCACCGCGGCTTCAGTCCAGATGGCCAGACAGGTCAGCTCCGCTAAAGATGTGGCATCTGCCCGCAGGGAGCTTAGGAATACTCTTGCGGATAAAGAAAAGAGAGGCGAGAAGCTTACCCCGGATGAAGAGAGGCTTAAGCTCTTCCTTTCCCACCAGTCCAGGGAGATAGATCGTAAGAAAGCAAGTGCGGCAGTCGGTATGGTCACCGGCGCTCTCACCGGCACTGCGGGAGGGCTTTTTATGACCGGTTATCTGGCGCCTGTCGGAGCGATCTTAGGCATTACGGCCATGTTTATCGGCGCCGGGGCAAAGATCTGTGACTGGATTCAGAAAAGTGAAAACAGGGATATGGCTGTTGATGAATTTCTTCGTACCGATGACCGGATAGAGGAGCTGAAAAAGGATAGATCATATGCAGGCAGAGACGAAAAGGAATTTCGTGTCAGGGTCAGGGATCTGATCCTTGCGGAGCAGGGCTTCTCCTCGGTAAAGGAATGCTTCAGGCATGTCTGCATCCAATACGCTTCCGTGCTTTTCAGCAAGGTGTTTATAGAGGATATCCCCGATGAAGAGAGAAAAATGTTTGTGGATGCCATGAGCTCTCTCGGGATGAAGATGAATGATCGGAAGGCAGTGCTGGAACGCGGTGAGAAACCCATCCCTTCCATAGATGCCATGGTTACCAGAATGATGATGGGATAAGATATACTCGGAGGATAATGAAAATGCTTCAGGATCTGAAATACAAGCTCGCCAGGTTTATGACAGGCAGATACGGAATGGATCAGTTTGGCCGTTTCCTTGCGGGCGTTACCTTTGTGGTGCTTGTTCTCGGCTTTTTTTCCAAAAAGGCAATATTTACATATATAATCCTGGCCCTGATCGTCTATATGTACTTCAGGATCCTTTCAAAGGATATTGCAAGGAGATCTGCCGAGAATCAGAAATTCCTTACTTTTTATTCAAAAATTACGCTGCGGCTCGGAAGGACGAAACACCGTCTTCTTGATATGAAGACTCACCACATTTACAAATGTCCCTCCTGCGGCCAGAAGATCCGTATTCCCAGGGGAAAGGGAAAGATAGAGATCTCCTGTCCCAAATGTGCTGCGAAGTTCATCAAAAATTCCTGAAAAAGAGTTACCATTCACGGGTCATAATGGAAATGCCGGTCACTGACGGGAGCTTGCTCACAGGCAGTGACCGGCATTTCCATCATTAAACGGTGAATGGTAACCGGAAGCTAAGCGGCGCAGAATTAAAAATCATTTGCGAAAAAGTGTGCGGGATATGAG
>JAEESA010000085.1 GCA_016286115.1 Lachnospiraceae bacterium | reverse complement strand
GTATGTCCCTCCGAAAATTTTAATATCCAGCCATCATACTGCATTATGTTCAATGCAACATGAGCATTTGAAGCCAATTCTTCAAATAAAATGATGTCTTGCTTATTGTTATTTTTCATAGTTTAATTCCTCCATTGTTAGCTCTCTCTACCGAAATAAATCGTCTAAGGTAATCTCTTTAACAAATATCCCGCTGTATTCATTTTTCTTAACACCATAGGTCGTTATCAAAGTGCTGTACACAGACATTTTCCGGGGAATAATAGTATGCAAAGCATCTATTCGACGCTGAATGGTGCGATAGTATTCTTTGTTAACCACAAAATCATCACTGTAAAACTTTATTTCACACATATTGACCACATTGTCTTTTCTCGAGATGAGTAAATCTATTTGCATGCCATCTTCATCATCTGCTTTTTTTGTCCACGCAGATTCTGAAGAAATCACATCTCTAATCCCCAGTGCATCCTTGATTTGTTCTATATGATTAAAGCAAACATTTTCAAAAGCATACCCTCTCCAGCTAACCACCTGCGGTTGTGCTGTATTTTGCTGCCAAAACCTGTTGTTGGCTGATGTTTGATTCTTTACAAAATGCAAGTAGAACAAACAAAACGGATCTGTTAATTTATAGTATTCTTCCTTTTTTGAATAACCAAAAGGTACGTATTTCACTACGAAATCACTGGCAATAAGAGAATTCAGGTCTTTGGTCAAGTGCCCGCCTTCAGAGATTTTCAGCATCGTTGCTATGTTATTTCTTGTATATCCCATATTTCTGGTGTATAAAAGTTCAACGATGGTTTTTATGGTATCCGGTTTCTTGAATACCGACTCAAAAAGCCTGTCATACTCATGTTTTAAGCTTGCGTCTTTAGCAAAGAATACCTTATCTACATTCTGCGCAAAACTCAGCTCCTCGTCCATGTATTCCATATAATATGGGATCCCGCCAAAGATCATATAACTCTGAACGATATCATATCTCGAATACGGGATGCCTTTGCTTTTATAATAATCTTCGCATTCCCGCAGGTTAAACGGGGAAAGCTTTATTTCATGTGTTACTCTGCCGTACAAGCCGCCATGATTGTTGATCAACTCATTTTTCATCCAGGAATTTGCGCTGCCGCAAATAACGACCATAAGATTCTTTCGATGGCATCCCCAGGTGTTCCAAAACCCTTCAAAAGCTCGGATAAAGCCGGATCTGGGTGTATCAAGCCAGGGTAATTCATCTAAAAACACGACTTGTCTGGTTCCGTCATCAATTTTTTGCAATAGTTTTTCCAGCAAAAAAAAGGCATCAAGCCAGTTCTTCGGTTTTTTTTCGCCTTCTGATCCATGCAGCTTTAATGAATTATAAAAATGTTCCAGCTGCGCTTCCAGAAGCCCCTTGCGATCCTCCTCTAAAGGAGACAAACCGGCATGTCGGAAGGTGATCCTATCCTGAAACACTTCATCCACCAAATAGGTCTTTCCAACCCTTCGCCTTCCGTATACAGCCACCATTTCTGCCTTATTGGAACTGTATATTTTTTCCAGCTCTTTTATCTCTTTCTCTCTTCCGATCATTTCAATATCTCCGATAAAACTATTTATCCGGCGAATACGATCAAAAATATCCCGTTGTCGCCCATTTAATTGCCAATATCATTATAAAAAAAATTAAACGGGCGGTCAAGGGGAAAATTCCCTCGATCTCGCCCGTTTAATTCCATTTCAGGTCAATTCTGTGTCCGCTGCTTTTTCATCTCCCGCAGTTCTTTTTCCCTGTTTTCGATCATTTCATCCAGCTTTTCGTCGTTTACGATCTCACCCCGGAACACACTCAGTTTTCCGAGTACCTGTCCGTTCCTCTGCGCTTTTTGTACTATTTCCTTCAGCACATTCAGCTGCCGCAGGCAGTCATCCTTATCCTCTTCGTCGTTATAGTCATACCGTCCGGTTTTTTCATCCCGGACAAGATTCGGCAGCATTTTGATCTCTTCCTGAACCGCCAGGATCCGGCTCCATAACGCATCCAGCTCATCCTGTTCCAGAATATCGCTCAGCATAAAGCACAGGGTCGGCTTATCCAGCGCCATGATGGAATTCACAAGGCTTATGGGCAGGCCCAGCAGATTCAGCTGGGTTGCCGGCCTCATCTGGTTTCTGTTACGCGTCTTCGGTATCTTATCCAGCGTGCCGAAGGACATATCATTATCCAGCCCGCGGATCCCGGTGAGCAGCATTTTATTCCCCTTCGTTTCGCTGGTAAAATGGAAATTTCCGTGGTGCCGGTCGTGCTGTCCGCAGATCACATCGAAGATCTGCAGAGAGAAGAGCTGGCTTATAGTGTCTGCCGAATAGCCAATCTGAAGGTGTTTACTTCTTGCTTCCTTGATCAGGTCGGAGCCCTGTTTTCCTTTGGTATCCTCCATCAGATTTCCCTGGATATAGCTGTCCTTATCACGGACATATGCGGTTCTGGAATCGCAGATCATATTCTGCAGCCCTAAAAGCTCCGCCATACGGCTGGTTGCCACTTGTCTGTCCGTTAGTTTTCTTCCGTTTTCAATCTTTGACAGTGTAGCAAACGCCCGCTGGAAGATAAGCTTCGCAAATTTCTTTATGTAAGGCGCCGCTTCCGTCTTCTGATTCTGATCCAGGGCCTGAATCGCTTCTTTCGCGTTGGAATTGACCTGAACCAGTTTATCCATAATGCCAATATCACTGGTTTTATCCTCCACCAGATCGGCGAAGAAGTCAAAGAATGCCGTTCCGTATTTATTCTCCTCGCCTGCGTCAACATAAATACCGTCAAAGATCGGTTTCAGCACCTTCTCCTTAAGTTCCGGATCTGCTTCCAGCCCTTCGAAAAATCCCTTTACCGTATCCTGATCATTCTTTGGCGCCACCTTTTCCGATTTCTGGAAATGATAGACCTTATTATCCTTTTCAACGGTAAGGCGGAACCCTTCCGAAGCGTTCGCTCCCTCCTTTTTCATACTCACCCCGTCCTCGTTATTGAGGTTCAGGATCACAGCTCTCTCATAATGCAGGGCGTCGTTCCAGGTCAGGTCTTTATCCGGCTTTTCCTTGGCTTCTTTCAGCATCTCGCGATATTCGAAGACCTTCTGCCTGAACATCTTGCCTTCCTCGGCACAGAGCTGTCTCGTCTTTTCGAGCTGATCTTTTGCATCCTCGCTGTTATTAAAGCATTCCGGTTTGGAAAGGCAGGTGTTCACGGAGGCCGTAAGCCGGTTATAGAGGGTGACCGCCATCAGGCAGGAGGCGTCGATGGCCTCATCATCGTAGCTCAGGGGCGGCATTTTCTGTCCGAGGAAATTGATAAGCGCCGTCGCGTTTTGAGCGAATTCCTTCATCTCGGGAGAAGCGTTGTTCGCCTTCAGGATCTTCTTTGCCGTCTTCTTTACGGTCTCCTTTTTCTCGAGCTCCTCTGTCTCTTCATCTTCCCTCAATTTCTCTTCCGGTTTCTTCTCCTGCTTCTTTTCTTCCTTTTTCTCTTCCTTCTTCTCTTCCTTCGTATCGGCCTTTAATACCCCTTTGTTCTTCCGGAACTCATCCAGCGGCAGGGACAGGATCTGTTTTTTGGAATCGGGAATATAGGCCGTCAGTGCAACATCCTGATAAGCCGGATCCTCATTCCCCAATTCCTTCCTGACCGTGACTCCCTTTGTATGGCTGATGGACTCGTAAAAGGAGGTAAAGTCCTTCTTTTTCAGGTCATAACCCGTTTCCTGATCATAGCTCAGGTTGCCGAATTCCTTCGTCAGCTCTTCCGGCGTCTTTTTGTCGGAGATCCAGTTGATCTCATACCGGTATCCCCTGGTCAAAAACTGCTCCACCGTCATGGTTGTCTTCTCCCCGCCCGAAGAATTATATACCTCCAGCTCATTTTTTTCGTTGATGCCGGAAATCGTGAAATAATGGCCGTACTTGCCCTTGGTCTGCAGGACACTGGCCACGCCGCCTTTCGCGATAATGTCCGCGATCTTCTCGGCGAAGATGATCTTCATGTTATGATATTTTGTCTGTTTATTCTTCTTCTCCAGCTCCGTATCCTTACCGATGGGGCTTTTTGGCACTTCAAGCGTCATCTGGTTCAGCATGCAATCCGTGATCCCGTTCTCTTCCAGTTTCTCCAGAATAAAGTCTCCCATGGCAAATACATTTCCGGTTTTGGTCTTGCCCGCGCCGGCATAGGTAGCGATGTCCTCAGCCTGTTTATCGTAGCTTTCTTTGGTTATGAGCTCTTCGTCCTTTTGATCCTGAATGCGGATTTTCGGCTTATAGGATCTCATATGCTCCTGTTTATAGGTCATTGCGATCTGATCCAGGCCCTTTTTCTTTGCGATAAACTGATTCAGCATCGCGGTTCCGGAGCAGGCGAAGCAATTATTCTTCGTCTGATTTTCATAGGGCAGCTCCATGTTGAGGCTCGCATTAAATGTTTTCTGCTCAAGAAGCGGAACCTCCAGGTTCTGATGCTGGTAATAGCCCTGGAACCACTCCAGATGAGCGATCAGCTCAGGCGCCACTCCATTCTTCCAGGCAAAGAAATCCTTCCCCTGCTTTAAGATCCATACCTTATGGCTGTTGATCAGCTCTTCCATTTCCTGGGAATTCTGCGGCGCCTGGTCGATGTTGAATCCCTTCAGGGCTTCGCTTCGGCGTTCAAATTCTTCTGCCGTATAGGTAGTCTTTTCCTCCTGTCCGGCCTCTGCCGGTTTCTCTTCCCGGTTCTCCTCAACAACGACCTTCTTTTCCTGCTGTTTCGTCTCGGTTACAACCTTCTGTTCGGTCTTTACCGTATCCTTCTGATCATCCTTTTGTACCTTCTTCTGTGCTATCTTTTTCCCTGATTCTTTGGCTTCCTCCAGTTTTCTTACTCTTTCTTCAAATCCCTTATCCTTTTTATATTCTTCTTCGACCGCCTTGAAAAGACTTTTCCGGTCCGCTTGATAGGCCCCGGCCTTCTGCAGGTGCTTCTTCGGCTTACCTGCAGCCTCCGCTCTCTTGTTTTCTTCCTCCTGCTTCTTTGTGAGAGGCTGATCCAAAAGGGTCGGACACAGTTTTTTGGCTCTGCCAAAAAATGAGAGAAAAGCTTCCCTATCGTCATTCTGCAGCGTCTTTCCGCGTGTAACGATCGAGTCCGCCGTCATGAGTTTTTCTAATCGATCCGCCTTTTTCGCATCCATGCTCCTGAAATCTTTAAGAGAAAGAACATTCCGGTATTTCGACTGATCGATCTGAGCAATGGCTGTAGTCCGGTCCCCCTCATACGAAAAGCTGAAATTCTGCTGAATGTCTGTCTTTCGGATCATCTCCAGCAGTTCTTTTTCCGTCATGTTCTTGACCTCCAACCCCTTTTGCCTGATCAGGGCTATGACATTGTCTCCGAAATGCTGAGCATTGGCATGGATCATCGTGATATAGTACTTCCTGTCGAATTTTTCGATCATGTCAGCATCATCCGTGCAGTTGAAATCATCAAGATCAAATTTTTGCATTTCCTTATAGAACTCACACCAGAATTCAAACTGCTGTTCCGGATCGCCTGACATCAACTGATAAAGGCGGATCACCTCTAACGGATGTTTTCCGTTTAGGAACGCCTCCTCGGTCCGTCCCAGCTGCTCCGGCGGCTTCTGCCCGTTTTGAAGGCACCAGTCGCGGATGATGATGTGTGCGTTCGTGCTGTTCGCTCCGGTCCTGAATGGCGAACTCATGTACTCCGCAATGAACGCATTGGTACAGTATTCCGCCTCCCGCTGCTTCAGCTCGGCAGTGCTGATCTTTCCATTTTCCGAATAAATCCCCATCACATCCAGGATGGTGTTTTTCCGGTCGTCATACTCGTTCTGGAATTTCTTCAAAATGGCGTCCATGAACGCCTTCTTGTTCCCGACATGAAACACCGGGAGGCCCGATATAGCACCCAAACCTTTTACGTCCAGTTTTTCGTCCCATTCCTGATCGGTCCATTTGCCCCACTCACTTCTCTTCGATGTGTCCTGAAGCTTAAACTGGAGTTTTCGAAGGTATCCTCTGACATGCTCGAAATACATAAATTTCGCCCGCAGGGTCAGAAGGACCTGGTCATCGATCTTCTCGCCGTGGGCAATCCCTCTTGCGATCTGACGCCGCATTTCACTCGCTTTATCGCAGACCTCCAGGTTTTCTTTCATATTGCGCATGAGATCCAGAACAGTCCCGCCCTTAATGGAATCCACATTCAGACTGTTCATTCGCTGTATGTAGTTCTTTATTTCACCCTGATCGTATTTCTTTTCCTTAAAATCTTCCTGTTTATCTGCATCTGTCTTAAAGAGGCTGCCATTGATCATGGCCAGATCCTGAAGTTCCAGCCCCCGCGTTTTCTTATACTTTGCTTCGATCTTTGTGTACAGTTCGGCGTACTCTTTCCTTGTTCTTAATTCCGGATGAGCGACCAGATATCTTCTGACCTGCGGTGTCTCCTCAAAAAGAAGGGTGATCAACTTCGTCTCCAGTGTTTTGAATTCATTGGAATACCTGTTTCTGTAAACCATTTGCACAAAGCGCTTCATCCCGTCTGCGATCCCATATAAGCCGTCGACCACAGCTATTTTCTTATTCAGTACGTTCATCTCATCGAAAAGTTTTTCTGCTTCCGGACTGACTTTCAGGGTCTTCCCCGCCAGGAACGAGATAAAGATATCCTCAAGCCCAAAGGTGGAATACTTTTTCCCGTTGACGGTACATTCCGGAAGTTCCATTTTCTTTTTCTCCCCGGGATCGTTCAAGCCATTCTCTTTATAATAGTTCTTTTGATAAGTTTTCCTCTGCAATTCCAGCGCTTCGTCGATAGATTTCTGGTTTTCCAGCCGTTCTTCGTATTGGGGAGAAACGGTATAGCCAAGATCGGAGATTCCGATCATCAGTTTCTCCAGTTTTACAAGATAATCCACAAGCTTCTCAGAGCTCTCCCGTGCCTTTGATTTCCAGTCGCTGTCATGAAGATTCTTCAGGAGCCTTCCCTCCTCCGTGTTCAAAAAGGCCGGATTCTTCAGATCTGCGATTTCTCCGTTATAGACGGCTTCTGCATGGTAGGAAGCGAAGTTCATCGCATGAGCTTCTCTCCGCAGTTTTGTAAGATCCTCCAGTTCTTTTGTGATATTAACGTAATCAGCCTCCTTTACCGGAGTTCCGTGAATCGTCTTCTTATTCTTGATCTCCAGAAGCATCAGTTCAAACTCGTGGTATGTATCCCAATCTAACTCATCCTGTTTGGGAGGATTGTAAAAACCGGTTTCGCGGATGAAATCATCGTCCTCTTTTTTCTCCCAAGCACTTTCCGCTTCCTTCTTCTTCCTCTCGTAATAGGCATCCATGGTTGCTTCCGGAGTCTCCTTCTCTTCGAGTTGGAGTTTCTGAGCCCTTTCCACATCGATGTCTTTTGTTTCATTCTGGATCCGGGTGAGTTTTTCACGATAGAGAGCGTTGATATCTTTCCCTTTTCCGACGGCGCTATTCTTCAGTTTCCGATACCGCGTTATATATTCGACGATCTTGTCATTTCCTTCCTTGAAGTCTTCCTTTACCCTGTCTTCCCAGTCTTGTCCCAGATACCGGTCCAGATCTTTCGCTGTCAGCATGGCATAATAAGGAGACTGGATCATCTCCCGTCTCTCTTCATACTCTTCCTTCAGCTGTTTACAGATTTCCACCACGGCCTTCGCTTCGATCAGCGAAACATCCCGGTCGACCCCGCCTTTTTCAAAGACGGCATCCAATTTCGAAATGAACACCCCGGCGGAAACGCCCTTACATAACAGATCATATTTCTCCGCGAATTTAGAGACAAAATCCTTGTCGTTTTTATATTCGAAATCTCCGGCCTTTATCATTTGCGGAAGTTCCTTGATGATCTTCTTCATTCCACCGACAAAGAGAGCTTCCGTGGAGTAAGCAAGGGATTTATAGTAATCGGTCTGCTCCGCCTTGCCAAGCAAAGTCTTACCCTCCCCAACGATCCAGTTGGAAAGAGCCTCCTTCTCCTCTTCGGTCCGGAATCTTTCTTCCAGCATTTTTTCCTCGCTCTGCTGGAGGGACTGCTTAAAATATTCCAGTTCATCCTCTTTTCTTTTCTGGTAGATACCCTGTTCCACAAAAAGATGACGCTGGATATCGATCTGCTTTTCCGCATGATCCGCCACATCCTTTTTGGCAAAGTGGCCCAGACGTTTATTCTTATAGACCGAACTGGTAAGATCAGCCGCCCATGTCTTGATCACCTTATGTTTCGGCTTAAACCCACGGTACCGTTCATCCATGCCTTGCCGGAGTGTATTTCTCATACTGGCCCGGTTTTTTTGAGCATCCTTGGAAAGGCTGTACCTTTTATTGAATTCCTGCTCCGGCATCAGATTCTGTATGTACGTTTCCGTCTTCTTATGTCTGGATATCTCGATTTTTTTGAATTCAGATTGCTCCATGATCCACCTCCAAATTACAGGGATAATACGCCCATCCAGGTCTGTCCGGATGCTGTAAACTGTTCACCGATCATCTTTTCCATCATATCCTTCAATTTCTCGTTCCGGTTGACAAATTTCAGGAGCGAACCCTTTTTTGCCTGATGGTTCAGGGAATTCGAGAACACGGACAACAGTTTTCTTAAAATGCGCTGGTTGCTTTCCTCCACCAGAAGAAGGGATACGAAGAAGTCCTCATCGTCCCGGTTCGCGATCAGCACCCCTTCCGGCTTTTCTCCGTCAAATGCGGCATAGGAAAGTTCCGGGACAAGATCCGGGTACGTCAAAAGGTCTCTTTGAAATCCGGCTTCCGTGATCATTTTCTGAATGTCGTTTTTCTCCTGTTTGGAGAGGTCCTTTACAAGGTGGATCCCCTCGTCCGGCTCCTTTCCCCGCAGTTTTTGAAAGGTTTCGGTGGACAGGATCCTGTTTACCGGAATCTCCATCACTTCTCCCTTCGGCATACAGGTAAAGCCCGTCTTTCTTAAGAATGCGGTCAAAATCTCATCCTCCCCGTAAAAGATCAGATAGTCCTTCAGCCCGACATCTTCTCCGCACTCCTTCAACGCATTCATCAGGAGGGTTCCACCGCCCTTCCTCTGATGCTCCGGATCCACGAAGAGGCTTTCTATGGTGCAGACTCCCTCGTGCTCCGATACGACAATGGCCCCGATGGCCTCATCCTCCCCGACCAGCCCCAGAGCACTCTGCTCCGGAGCGAGCGGTCCCAGGAGATAGGGTTCGAAATACTCGATGTTCTCTTTTTCGATACTTGTAATCTCCATGATCATCCTCCTGAAAAAAAAATCTGTGTAAAAAACACTCTTTTATACCCAACATCTTCTTTATTGTATTTTTTGCTTTTTTTCCTTTTTATTTCGCCATCGATCTCGTCTGCCCAGCCTATGATCACTTTGTCATACTTTGTGTGGAGCTCATCCTGCCTCTTCGAGCTTCTGATACAGCGCAGCAAACTCAGTCTTAGACTTTAATTCCTGATGATTGCGCAGATATTCTCTGACTTCCGGAATCTCATCGAAAAGAAGGGGGATGAGCTTTGCCTCCACAGCCTCGATTTCCCTGATATACCTGTTTGAGTAGGCCACTTTTACAAAGCGCTTCATCCCGTCCTCGCGTCCGTAGAGGGAATGGACCACAAAGGCGTCCTTAATATGTTTACACAGTTCATCCATAAGCTTTGCTGCTTCCAGATTGAGCTTCAGGTCCTTCCCTACCAGAACCGAGATAACGGAGTCATCTTTAGCATAGGTGGAATACAGTTTGCCATTGACAGTGAATTCCGGAAAATTGATCTTCTCCTGCTCCCCGGGGTTATTTACACCCTGCTTTTTATAATATTCCTCCTGATATATTTGCCGCTTCGATTCTACCACATCTTCTACTGCCTTCTGGTCTTCAAGACGTTTTTCGTATTTGGGAGAAACAATATAGCCCTTGTCCGAAATCTGGATCATCAGGTAAAACAGCCTGCCCATATATGCATCAAACGCTTGTTTGTTGTCGCCTTCCTTTGACTTCCATTTGCTGTCATATAGTTTTTTCAGAAGTTTTCCTTCCTCCGTCTTCAAAAAGGCCGGATTCTTCAGATCCGCGATGTCCCCGTGATAGATATCATTTGCGTGGGTAGTCGCAAAATCCTGCGCCTGTGCGTCTTTCCGAAACACCATAATAGCATCCAGTTCTCTTACGATATAATCGTAATCCTCCGGCTTTACCGGGGCTCCGTTAAGCGTCTTCGTACTCTTGATCTCGAGAAGCATCATCTCAAACTCGCGAAATGTTGTCCAAGGTATATAATTATACGAGGGGACGCTGTAAAAGTTTGTTTCCCGGATGAACTCATCAGTCCCCTTTTCCAACCAGGTATTTATTGCTTCGTTCCTCTTCTTCTCGTAATAGGCTTCCATGGTCGCTTCCGGAGTCTCCTTCTCTTCGATCTGAAGTTCCTGAGCCTTTTTCACATCGGTGTCTTTTCTTTCATTTTGGAACCGGGTAAGTTTTTCGTGATAGAGAGCGTTGATATCCGTTCCTTTTCCGGTGGCGCTATTCTTCAGTTTCCGATACCGCGTTATATATTCGACGATCTTATCATTTCCTTCCTTGAAGTCTTCCTTGACCCTGTCTTCCCAGTCTTGTCCCAGATACCGGTCCAGGTCCTTCGCCGTCAGCATGGCATAGTAAGGAGACTGGATCAGATCCCGTCTCTCCTCATACTCTTCCTTCAGCTGTTTACAGAGCTCCACCACAGCCTTCGCTTCGGTCAGCGAAACATCGCGGCCGGTATCGCCATTATCGATGTGCTCTTCCAGCTTCCGAATGAACACGTCGGCACAGGCGCCCTTGCATAAAAGATCATATTTTTCCGCGAATTTGGAGACAAACTCCTTGTCATTTTTAAAGGTGAAATCCCCGGCCTTTATCATTTGCGGAAGATCTTTGATGACCTGTTTCAACCCAAAATAGTAGGATTTTGTCGTGTTATTTGCTAAATTGTCAAAATAATTGACCTGCTCCATCTTCCCCGTTTTCTCATCCTTTTTCTGACCCACGAACCAGTTGGACAGAGCCTCTTTCTCTTCTTCCGTCTGAAATCTCTGGTCCAGCAGCTCTGCCTCGTTTTTTCGCACCGATTTTTTCAGATAATTCAGTTCATCCTCTTTTCTTTCCTGGAAGAGACCCTGTTCCACATAAAGATGGCGTTGGAGATCGATCTGCTTTTCCGCATGATCCGCCACATCCTTTTTGGCAAAGTGGCTCAGCTCTTTATTCTTATAGACCGATGTGGTTTGATCTAACGCCCATTTCTTGATCTTCTTATATTCGGGCTTCGCTTCACCGTAGCGCGCATACATGCCTTGCCGGAGCATATTACCCATGCTTTCGCTGTTTTTTTGCGCATCCTGGGTAAGGCTGTATTTATTTTGAAATTCCTCCTCCGACAGTAAATTCTGTTTGTAAACTTCCCTCTCCTTGTATTTACTGATCTCGTAATTCTTAAATTCAGACTGTTGCGGTCCTCCCATGATCCACCTCCAAATTACAGAGATAATACGCCCATCCAGGTCTGTCCGGATGCGGTAAACTGTTCACCGATCATCTTTTCCATCGTCTCCCTCAATTTCTCGTTCCGGTTGACAAATTTAAGGATCGAACCCCTTTTTGCCTGATGGTTCAAAGAATTCGCAAACGCGGATAAAAGTTTTCGGAAGATGCGTTGGCTATCTTCATCTACCAGAAGAAGGGATACGAAGAAGTCCTCATTGTCCCGGTTCGCGATCAACACCCCTTCCGGCTTTTCTCCGTCAAATGCGGCATAGGAAAGCTCCGGGACCAGATCCGGGTACGTCAAAAGGTCTCTTTGAAATCCGGCTTCCGTGATCATTTTCTGAATGTCGTTTTTCTCCTGTTTGGAGAGGTCCTTTACAAGGCGGATCCCCTCGTCCGGCTCCTTCCCCCGCAGTTTTTGAAAGGTTTCGGTGGACAGGATCCTGTTTACCGGAATCTCCATCACTTCTCCCTTCGGCAT
>JAEESA010000382.1 GCA_016286115.1 Lachnospiraceae bacterium | reverse complement strand
CCGCGGTATAGGCTCCGTCTTTCAGCTCCAGAAGGCAGTATTCTCCGTACTGCGGCAGATCCTTTTCCGAAAATTCATAAAACTCGTTAAAGGAAAGCCTGAGGCTCTTGTGATCAACGATGAACATATCCTCACCTCGATTATCGGGGATCCGATCTCGCTGTCCCTTATAAAAGTCAGTATACGATCGGTCGAAATAAGTTTACCATAATATGAAGCGATAATCAACGGATTTTGGCATAAGGACATTCGGCGGCCGGGCGCCTGCTTTTTTAAGATCACCGCAGCTTGAGGGTACGTCCTATGCTCAAGGAGGCCAAAAACAAATTCGGGCCGCCCCGCGTATACGGGGCAGCCCATGTTTGTGTGTTCAAGGCGTCGGATCCTTACCAATCGATCTGCCTGCCCGGGAACAGCTCGCCGGCGGAGATCTCGTTGTCTTCTCCGAAATTGGTTACGTCTTCGATTTCGAAGCTAACGATCCATATATTTTACACGCTTTTGTTTTATTTTCAACCTTTTTCCGAAGGATCCGCTCCGAAAAGATGCGGCTTGTCAACGGAAAACCGTTCCGGCGGGAGTCGCCGACTGTTGAATAACGAACGAACGTTAGGTATAATAGGCGATGTGATCCGCATTACTGCTTTGAAGAGAGGGCGAAGAGGATGGAAAAGAGCAACACACGTGAAGAAATAGTCGAGGCGGCGCTGGAGCTTTTCGCCGTCAACGGATACGAGGCAACCAGTATCTCGCAGCTCGCCGATGCGGTGGGTATCCGCAAGGCGTCCCTTTACAGCCACTTTGCGGGCAAGCAGGATATTCTGGATACCGTCGTCGAAACCGTTCTGAAAGGATATGCCGGCCATTCGATATTTGCGCGTGCCGACTGGGACGATCCGGAATTCACAAAGGATATGACCGGCATGACCGCGGAGGATGCGGCAAGGCTCATCCGGGGACAGCTGCGCTACATCCTGCATGATCCGCATATCAGCAAGGGAAGGAAGCTGCTCGTGATCGAGCAGTTCCGCAACGCGGAGCTGGCGGAGCTTCAGACGAAGCAGAATTACAGGGACGTCCTTAATTATTTTACGGGAATGATGCGCTTCCTGATCCGCGAGGGCGCCTTGAAGGATGAGGATCCCGAGATAATGGCCGCGCAGTTCTCTTCGCCGATCACAGTCTGGATCAACCTGTGCGACCGGGAGCCTGAGCGCGAAGACGAAGTGATGAAGCTGGTCGGGAAACACGTGATGCAGTTTTTCGAGATCTATCGGAAATAGGGCTTTTTAAACGGGAATTTGCTGTGGCCGGTCGGATCGAATACGGCTGACCGGTTTTCTTTCAAACGTATAACTAACGAACGATAGGACGCCCAAGGACCCCGGTTTACTTAAAACGTGAAAGCGGCAGTAAGAAAAGGAAGACCGATATAAAACGTGGAGACGGAAAGACTGATCATAGATCGGATCAAAGAGACCGATAAAGAGGATTACTATATCAATATCTCGCACGACAAAAGGGTGTTGGAGACGTTTATATGCCGATATGCGGATTCATTGGAGGAATTCGACTTTTCTTCCTATCCGGGAAGAAGGGATCTGTTTGCGATACGCCTGAAGGAAACGGGGCGTCTTATCGGTATTATTCTGTACTTTGATGAAAAAGAGGATTCCTGCGAGATCGGCTATGGGATAGGCTCCGGGTTCTGGAATCGGGGGTACGCAACGGAGGCGGCGTCGCGGTTTCTGGAGTATCTTTTCCGTGAGAAAGGAATGCGAACGGTATACGCATCTTTCTTTACCGGGAACGACGCCTCGCGCCGCGTGATGGAGAAATGCGGTATGACCTTCGATCACTTCTCGGAGAAAGAATTGACATATCTGGGGATCGAGCGGGATCTGACGTATTATGCGATCCGCCGAAAGCCGGACGTGATCCTGTTGAACGGCCCTTCGTCCGCGGGGAAATCATCCATTGCCAAGGCGCTGCGGCAAAAGCTCCGCGACGGTGGAGGCGCCGCCGTTATCTCGCTGGACGATCATCTGCAAATGTCCGCAAACGAGCCGATTTGGGAGGACGACGTTTTTGCGGTCATGCCGCGCATGTGCGCGGATATTCAAACGGCGCTGCGGGAGGGCAAAACGGTTATCATCGACCATGTGATTACCAGCGCCAGAATCTACGGCGCCTTGAGCCATGCGGTCGCCGGATTTCAAATGAAAACGGTGCGGGTTCGCTGTGACGCCGAAACGCTGCGCCGGCGTGAGGCCGAACGGGGCGACCGGTGCGCCGGTTCCGCCGAGGCGTCGCTTCGATATCTCTATCCGAAGACGGGATATGACCTGTGCGTTGACAGCGGCGAAGCAAGCCC
>JAEESA010000084.1 GCA_016286115.1 Lachnospiraceae bacterium | reverse complement strand
TTGAGTACCAGAGTCTCTCCGGCTCCGAACATGTCATTACCCATGTCCATTCCGTTCATGGAATACATTCTCATCATATCCTGCATTCTGCGGCTTTCTTCGGAAAGGGTGATCATTGCAGCCACCTTTTCGCTCTTGATCTTCTCAACCTTAACTTCCAGCTTATCCTTGTTCAAAGCCTTCTTAAACATCTTGGTAAGCTTATCGGTTTCTTTCTTAAGTTCTTCTGCGTCAGTTTCATCCTTAAAGGCGTCTGCAACTTCAGCATCGATCCTTAAGAATTTAACATTCTCAGATGAATATTCAAGCTGATTGATAAAGGGCTGATCGATATTGTGAGTAAGGATCACAGCATCTTTACCGTTCTCCTTAAACATATTTATGTACTGGCTCTGCTGCTTTTCGTCGGTAACGTAATATACGATATCTTTCTTTTCTTCCTTGTCCTCAGCTTTGTCGTCCTTCTTATCTTCCTTATTCTCAACAACTTCAGCCTCTACCTTGTTACCGTTCTCATCGGTAGCTTCAGCCTCTGCTGTTTCTCCCTTGGATGCCTTTACGTATTCGGGAAGGGTGATATACTTTCCTTCAAGGTTCTTATAGATCATGTAATCCTTTACCTTGTCACGGAACTTGTCATCCTTTAAGCAACCATACTTGATGAAAGGTGAAAGATCATCCCAGAACTTTTCATAGTTTTCTCTTTCGGTCTTGAACATACCGATCAGCTTATCTGCCACCTTCTTGGTGATGTAATCCGAGATCTTCTTTACGAAACCGTCATTCTGCAATGCACTTCTGGAAACATTGAGAGGAAGATCCGGACAATCAATGACACCCTTTAAGAGTAACAGGAATTCGGGAATGACCTCTTTGATGTTATCCGCAATGAACACCTGATTTGAGTAAAGCTTGATCTTGCCTTCTATTGAATCGTATTCGGTATTGATCTTAGGGAAGTACAGGATACCTTTTAAGTTAAAAGGATAATCCATGTTCAGATGGATCCAGAACAGAGGCTCCTTGTAATCATTGAAGACCTTGCGGTAAAAGCTCTTGTAATCCTCATCCGTGCAGTCATTTGCGCTCTTTGTCCACAGCGGCGCAGTGTCATTGAGCGGCACGGGCCGTTTTTTGATCTTCAGGCGGTCCTTCGCGGGGCTGACCTCCACGATCTCCTTGGTCCCGTCCTCTTTCTCCTTTTCCTCTGTCTTCGCGTCCTCATGGATCTCTTCCACGACTTCGTCGGTATCGAGCTTGTCCTCAACGTCGATCGTCTCATACTTCTGCTCTTCGCCTTCTTTGGTCAAAAAGATCGGTACTGGCATGAACGAGCAGTATTTCTCGATGACCTCGCGCGCCCTGTATTCATTGGCGAATTCAAGGCAGTCCTCGTTCAGATAGAGCGTGATCGTGGTCCCGATCTCGGTCCGGTCGCTGTCCGAAATGTCGAACTCCGTCCCGCCGTCGCAGGTCCAGTGTACTGCCGGCGCGTCCTTCTGCCAGGATTTCGTGTCGATCGTGACCTGATCCGCCACCATAAAGGCCGAGTAGAAGCCCAGGCCGAAATGGCCGATGATCTGGTCATCCGTGCCCTTATCCTTGTATTTTTCGATGAAATCCGTCGCTCCGGAGAACGCGATCCGGTTGATGTACTCCTCCACCTCATCGGCTGTCATTCCAAGCCCGTTATCGCGGATCTCCGCGGTCTTCTTTTCGGGGTTCAGGTGGATCTCGATCTTCGGCTTGTAGTCCGCCGGAAGCTCATATTCTCCCATCATATCCAGTTTTTTCAGCTTTGTGATTGCGTCACAGCCGTTACTCACCAGCTCCCTGTAAAAGATGTCGTGATCCGAATACAGCCATTTCTTTATAATGGGAAAGAGATTTTCACTGTCGATCGAAAGTGTTCCGTGTTTTTCCGTCATAATACTCACTCCTTTTTTCGAAATTTTCCTTTGCTCCCTATCTTAAACGTGCGGAGAGTAAAAGTCAACAAAAAATTAGCACTCATTTCAAGCGAGTGCTAACATTAATCCTTTTCAATATTTATTTATCAGCTCTTTCAGCCATTTTCCAAGCGCGCGCAGGCGCCCTCGATCCACCTTCAGGACCTCACGGTCGTAGGTGTAGAGGCCGTTGACCTCGTCTTCCACGTCCGTGAGCTGCGTGTAGATGCAGCCGCACAAGCCCTTCGGGATCGCGGGTATGACCATTTTCTCGTAGAGATGCTGGACCGCGTCCGTGAGCTCCTCGGTGTCATGGCATCTCCCATAACCGAAGATCTTGCCCTTGTGCGAGAACACATGCCCTTCCACCTCCATGGAAAAGCCGCCGGTCTCCGAAAGAAGCATCGGGCGTTTCCGGGGTTTTAAGCGGATCGCATGGAAATAAATGTGTTTGCTGTCAAAATCCGACAGCTTCTGCGCAAACCACCCGGAGGTGGAGTCGATAAGCCTCGTCGGATCCTTTTCCTTCGCGATCCCATACAGCCGGTCACTCTCAAACTGGCCCCAGCCCTCGTTAAAGATCGTGTACGCCACGATACAGGGGTGGTTATGCAGCATTTCCATGGTTTCAACCATATGGTCGATGAAGAACTGTTTGCGGTGGATATCGATGTCCGGCCGCTTCTTATCCGATTTCATCCAGAAGATGAAATTCGGCAGGAAGGTGTCGAAAAAGAAGCTGTATACGCCCGAATTCACCATATCCTGAATGACCAGGATCCCGTGGCGGTCGCAGGCATAGTAGAACTCCTCCGGCTCGATCTTGATGTGCTTACGGATGCAGTTGAAGCCGAGCTCCTTCGCCCGCAGAACGTCGCGTTCATATTCTCCGATATCCGACGGCCGGTAGATCCCGTCCGTAAAGTACCCCTGATCCAACAGCCCGTGCAAAAAGATGGGTTTTCCGTTCAGGCACACCCGCGACACCCCGTCGATCTTCTCGATCGAAATCGTTCTTAAGGCAAAGTAGGTTTCCACCTTATCCTCTTCGGTCGTGATCTCCATCGGGAAAAGCCGCGGATTCTCAGGCGTCCATAATAATGACACGCCGTGTTCGTCCCTAAAATCGTCGGAAAAAGAGCCTGTTAAAAGTTCCTTAAAGTTAATTCGCGCCTTATTTTCTTTATACTTTACCTTAACTCCGTATCTTTTCTTTGGATCCAGCCAGATATTCGCTGTAAAGCCGGGCGTCGCTCCCTCCGGCAGCTTTACCTCAACGTCTATGCCCTGAAGATCCGGCACGATCTTGATGCTCTCAATGGCCTGTGTCGGGACATTCTCCAGCCAGACGCTCCCCCAGATCCCGCTGACCGGCGTGTACCACATGCCGCCGCGCTTCTTCCGCTGTTTCCCATAAGGAAGGTCCGAAGACAACGTATCCGTCGCCTTCACTCTCAGCACGTTCTCCTCCTGCGGCAAAATTTCTTCCGTCACATCAAAGAAAAACGGGAGATACCCTCCCTTGTGTTCTCCCAGAAAATGATCGTTCAGCCAGACCTCCGCGATCTGATCCACGGCTCCGAAATGCAAAAGAAACCGGGGCAAAGAAAACTCCTTTGGAAGCCGAAAACGAAGCTCATATTCCAGGGTACTGCCCACCTCTCCGTGATAATTCGAAGCCTTTGACTGCGGCGGGAAAGGCACTCTAATTGATTCGTTATTTAATTTCCATTCTCCATCGAGAAGGAGGAAATGATCCCTCTTCATCTGGGGTCTCGGATAAAATTGCTCAGGATCCATAGTTTTCCTCAAAGACAGAAAAGAAAGAGTCAGTGGTCAATGTTTCCTCGGTCGGCATCTCCAATGCGTCCAGAAGGTCCTGATTCACCACCGAATTCAGACTTGTCACATATTCGTCATAGATATCGTCAAAGGTCTCTTTTTCCCTTTGCTTGGCAATGGTCTTCTTATTGGCTTCCGTCAGATCCTCCACATTCTTCTGCAGGCACTGGAGGAAATAATAGCCTGTATCTGTCTCGATCGGCCCGGTCGTTTCGCCCTCTCCGAGCTTATACGCGGCCTCCGTCACCTCGGGCGGCAGATCCGTCCGGTTGACCGTCATTTCGATCGAAGGAAGTTCATTATACTGCGTAGCCAGCGTGGTAAAATCCCCGCCGTCCGCCAGCGACTTTTTGATCTCTTTGGAGATCGCCTTGTCTGATGTCAATATCACCAGAAGCTGCATCACACGGGCCTCGTCCTCGCTGACCTCGTAATTCACTGTTCCCGTCAGCACATCATAAAGCTTTGTGGCCAGCGCGTATTCGACATACAGATCCCGCACCTCTTCCTCAACGATCCCGGTGTATTCGAGCTCCGCCTCGCTCAGCGTCTCAAAATAAGCGGCCGCCGCTTCTTCCGCCCGCTCCACTTCCTGTTCCGTAAGCTGCACGCCCTGGTCCTCCGCGAGATAGTCCATGCTGATGGTCCGGGCGGTCTCCTTCACCGTCATATCCAAAATATAATCGGAAAAATCCTGATCCCCGTTATCATAAAGAGTGATCCCGTATGCGTTTCCGTAGATGTTCCGATAGTTGATCAGCATCAGCTTGATCTGCGCGATCGAGCATTTCGTGTCCCCGATGGTCAGCAGCGTGTTTTCATCCTTCTCAAAGGACAGCACAACAGAATCCCCTTTTTCCCCGCACGCCGAGAAAAAAGGGAACCCCATAAAAAGAACCGTCATGATCAGAAGAAGCCTTTTCTTCACAATCCAAACCTCCGAATCATATGATAAGCCGTTTCGTCTTATCCCTCTAATACGAGGTAACGGCCATCGGAGATCGGGAATACTTCCGAAGCTTCCTCCAGTTCCTCGTCACTCATGCCGGTCACATCCATTCCCAGCTCGTCCAGATACTCCCGCACATCATCGATCGTATCCAAAACGCAGGCCATACAGTCCTGAAGAAACTCTTCCGCTTCTTCTTCCGTTTCAGCTACAGGTTCTGAAAAAAGCTTTCCCTGATCCCGCAAAAATGTTTCCAACACCAGACTGTCAAATTCCATGCTTTCCCCTCCGCACACATCTTATTTTTCATGATAGTCATTCATGCGCCGAAATGCAAGAACCTTTGTATCTGTTCAGACCCCTGTTCTAAAGAATTCCGAACCTCTTCCTCCTCCCCTCCTCCGGTTTCAAAAGGTCGATCCCCCAGTCCGAGAGCGAGTGGATCATGTGCGCGAGCGGCAGGCCCATTACATTATAATAGTCCCCATGGATCTGCCTGACAAACGCCGCGAATTTTCCCTGGATCGCATAGGCTCCCGCCTTATCCATCGGTTCTCCGGTGGCCACGTACGTCTTGATCTCGTCGTCGCTCATCGGATAAAACTCCACTTCCGTGCCTTCGGAAAAGGTAACCTCTTTCTTAAATCCAAGTTTGATTTGTACGCAAGTGACCCCGGAATAGACCACATGCGTCTTTCCCTGCAGCATCTTCAGCATTTGCTTCGCGTCTTCTTCATCCTTCGGCTTTCCGAGGATCTTGTCCTCAAACGAAACCACGGTGTCCGCTCCGATCACAAGGCACTCCTCGGGATCCCCGTTCTGGTCTTCCCAGATCTCCTCATTCCCATAAGATTTCAGTTTGCCGGAAATGATCGCGTCCGCGATCTCCTCCGCCTTTTTCCGGGACAGGGCCTCAACCACCTTTGCCGGTTCCGTCTCTTTGGTCTCTTCCTCTCCCTTGGCCGGGCAGATCAGAAAACGCACGTCGATCTGCTCCAGAATGGCCCGCCGCCTCGGCGAACCCGATGCAAGGATCATTTTCATACACTTTTCCCCCTCTGCAGATATTGTCCTGAGCTGTCGCTCGAATTAATTCACGGCTTAATTTCTATAGTTTTGTCAAGCGCAAAGGAGTACAGCACCGTTTTTATGTTTTTACAGCCTGTCACCCTTTCCACTGCTTCACGGTAGAGCTTTAACTGGATATTATATTTGTTTTTAAGTTCTTCTTCCTTTTTGACACGGTCCGTCTTATAGTCCAGGATCGTGATCCCCTCGCCTTCATAAAAGAAAGCGTCGATGATCCCCTGGATGATCACGGTCTCCGTGCTGTCGGTGCCGTAGATCCGGCCGGCTTCCAGCCCCATCACGAACGGTTTTTCCCGGTAGAGCTTTCCCGCCTCATCCGCTTTTTGCATAGCCTTAGCGAGATCGCTCTTCAAAAAGTTCAAAACACGCTTAAGCTCCGGCTCGATCAGCGCCGCCCATTCCGAAGAAAGAAGCCCTTCCTCTTCGAGTTCCTTCACATAGTGCAGGATCTTCTCCTTCTGCTCCGCGGCAGGCAGCGTATCCAGGTCTTTAATGATCGAAAGATCCATGCATTCCATCATCCTGTGGAACGCCATGCCGCGCTGCGTCGGATCCTTTTCCTCTTTCTCCTTCGCAAACCAGGGCACCGGACTTTCCTTCTTCTTTTCCGTTTCCGGCGCTCCGGGATAGCTTGCGCCCTCGTCTTCGGCCAGGAGCATCGCCCTGTGCTTCAGCTCCGTGACCGAGATCTTGTCCGTCACCCGTTCCTCTCCTTCATAAGGATAACAGAAATTCATCCGTTCCGAAAGAGCCTGATCCTGTTCTGTTTTTTCAAGGAGCATTTTCAGCGTCAGCAGCGAATGCAGGTCCTCCGTCTCTTCCTGCTCCCTCTCCGTCTTAAGTTCTTCCGGAGAAAGGATGAATACATTAAATTCGTCCGATCCCGGGTCGCAGGCCGCAGCCGGAAGCAGCCAGTCCAGATAGCAGTTCGCGGAGATCCTCTTTTCATAGGACAAAAGCTTCCCGTCCCGGCCTTCTTCCGAATACTTTTCGCCTTCCCACTGGTCACCAAGATTTTTTTTCACGCCCGTGATGAAAAGCCGCTCCTTCGCCCGGGTCAGAGCGACGTAGAGAACCCTCAGCTCCTCGCCGTTCTCTTCCTCCCTGGTCAGCCAGGAAATGGCTTCGTGCGGGAAATTTGAGGATTTCAGATTGGTCTGCGCGTCAATATTCATAAGGCCGAGCCCGTACTCCGGAGACAAAAGGAGCCTGTCCTTCTCATCCGACCTGTTCCATATTTTCCCCGTCCCCGCAAGAAACACGACCGGATACTCCAGCCCCTTGCTTTTATGAATGCTTAAGATCCGGACCGCGTCCGTATTCTCCTCCATGAGCTCCGCCTCGCCAAAATCGGCCTCATATTTCTGAAGATTCTCGATCATGCGGATAAAACGGTACAGTCCGAGGCTTTTTCCCTCCTCATACATGGCCGCCTTCTCCATGAGCATGCGCAGATTTGCTTCCCTCTGCTCTCCCCCGGGCAGCGCCGCTTCATAGGAAAGAAAGCCCGTCTCAGCGAAGATCTTATCCATGAGTTCATGAACCGGGAGCCAGGTGGCCAGGCGGCGGAAACGTTCCAGTTTTTCCCGGAAATCCTCAGTTTTCGGGCTTCGGAGCACGCATTCACAAAAACTAAGCTCCGGCTCCTCTTCCTTCTCTTCAATTACAACAGAAGCAAGCTCTTCTTCGGAAAACCCGCCGATCGGGCTGAGAAGGACGCCCGCGAGCGGAATGTCCTGCATCGGATTATCGATGATCCTAAGCAGATTCAGCATGGACGCCACCTCCGGGGCGTCGAAAAACCCGGCGGTCTGCGTGAACACTGCAGGGATCCCGTCTTTTTTCAGCTCCTCGATAAGGTCTCCTCCGATCTTCCCCGGGCTCCGCAGCAGAATGGCGATATCCGAATACCGGCAAGGGCGGAGTTCTCCCGTGTTTTTGTCTGTGATCTCGACATTGCGGATGAGTTCCTTGATCTTTTTAGCGATCAGCCGTTCCTCGAGCGCAATATTGCTCTCCGCATCCAGAATGTCCTTTTCTTCCCCCGTATCCTCCATGAGAAGAAAAGAACAGAAGGTTTTGTCTTCAGGCTCCTTGAAAGAAGCTCCCGCAAAAAGCGCCGCTTCCTCATTATACGGAATGTGGCCCAGGTCTTCCCCCATCAGCCGGTAAAAGATGCGGTTTACCGGCGAAAGGATCTCCGCACGGCTGCGGAAGTTCTTATGGAGATCGATCTTCCTTTCCACCCCTTCCCGCTGGAATCTCCGGTATTTCTCCATGAAAAGCTGCGGCCTCGCCTGCCGGAACCGGTAGATGCTCTGTTTCACATCCCCGACCATGAAAAGGTGATGTTCGCCCTTCTCCTGCCCGGAAATTGCCTTTAATATCTCTTCCTGCACAAAATTGCTGTCCTGATACTCATCCACCATGATCTCGTCATACATTCCGGCAAACATTCTCGCCGTATCCGTGGGTTCGTGGGTTTCGGGATCCACCAGGATCTGCAGCGCAAAATGCTCTATATCGGAAAAATCCACCAGATTCTTCTCCCGCTTTTTCTGCGCGAAGATCTCCCGGAAACGAAGCGTCAGGGAAATCAGCGTCCTGACATGGTTCCCCGCCTTCATCGTTTCAAAGAGCATTTCCTCCGGTGAATACGCGAAATTCCGGTCCTTAATTTTATTAATTTTCTCTTTAATTTTATCTCTTTTGCCTTTAATATACTCTTTCAGCTGCGGATCCGTATCGTCCGATTTTCTTACGGCGGGAAGGCGGTCTGCCTTAAAGCGCGTCACCTCTTCCCAGAGCTTCGCATAGGTTCCGCCCCAGCTTAAAAGCTGTTCTCCCTCTTTTTCCAGCAAAGCCGCATACACGGCCGGTCCTCCGGGAGAAACGCTCAACTCGGAAAGGAGTTTCAATTCCTCCCCCATGCTCCTCAGTTCTGCGGACACGGACGCGGTAAAAGCCTGCATCAGCGGGCTTTGTAAAAGCTCTGCCTCGCCCTCGTAAGCTTTTCCCGCTTCCATAAGCCACTGTTCCGGCCAGGGAAAGCTCTCCGAGAAACCGGCTGTTCTTTGGATCATATCCCGGACCTGCTGATCGCTCCTCGTCGACCGGTAAGCCGTGATAAAAGAAAGCGCCGCCGGGTCTTTTTCTTCATAAACCTCTTCCATGAGCCGGTCCATGGCTTCCGAGGCCAAAAGCGTCATCTCTCCGGTGTCTCCCACGGAAAGCGCGCCGGGAAGGCCGATCTTCAGCGCGTAGTTTCTTAAAATATAAAGGCAGAAGCTGTCTATCGTTGTGATCTTGGCATGATGCACCAGCGCCGCCTGTTTTTTCAAATGCCGGTTCTTCGGATCCTGTTCCAGCGCCTTTTGGATCTCCTCCGCGATCCGCTCGCGCATCTCCGCCGCAGCGAGATTCGTAAAGGTCACGACCAGGATCCGGTCGATCTCCAGAGGATGCTCCTTATCCGTCAGGAGCGACACGATCCGGCTGCTTAAGACAGCAGTCTTCCCGGATCCGGCAGCTGCGCTGACAAGAAGGGAAGAATTTCTCGCATCCAGCACTTCCTTCTGTTCCTTGGTCCACTCCTTCTTCATTGCTCCGGCTTCTCCTCTCCCTTCATTTTCTCGAATGCGTCGTTTTCCTTCAACGGTTTCAGCTTCTTATGCCGATACCCCGGGATCTCCTCATCATAACCGCAGACGCTCCTGTAACGGCAGTTTTTGCAGCTGTCCCTGTCTTCCTTCTTCACCGGTGCGGGGAGGTATATGCCCGAAAAGATCTCCTCTCCCATCGCGCAGATCTTCTTTTTCGTATAATCCAGGATCTTTTCAAGCTGGTCCTCCGTATAGGCCTGTGAATAGACCGTAAACCCGCCGTCCTTCTTTTTCTTCACACGGACCACATTGGAGCCGCTGACCCCTTCCAGAGCAAAATTTTTGTCAATGCAGGAAAGCGCTTCATCCTCCGCATTCACCATGCCGGTCGGTTTCAGCTCGCCCATCAGCATTTCCTGCAGCTCCGCTTCCGGGATCCCCCTCTTTTCCTCAAGGATCGGCTCCTTCACAAGGTAATACAGCATCCCGCCGACGCGGATATTTTCGCCCTTATTTTTCCCCTTAAAATGTTCTTTGGCCATCAAGGTATAGACGGGGAGCTGCAAAGAAAGCCCGTAATAAATATCATCAGCATTTAATTTATGATCTCCTGTCTTGTAATCCAATACTTTAACAAAGAGATCATTCTTTCCATCTGCCTGCGCCACATCCACGCGGTCGATCCGGCCGGTGAGCCGCAGCATATTCCCGTCACGAAGCGAAAACCTTGCGCTGTTCTTATCCTTCGCGTTCGGCCCGAAGGGCAGCTCAAACGCAGCCGGTGCGTATCTCCCCTGCCCGAGCTGGTACGAAAGCGCCTCCACCGTGCGTTTCAGCACCCTTTTCATGTAATGCAGATCGTATTCGCCCTTTCCGCCGGAGAAAAACCCGCGTTCCAGCCAATCGGTTTGTGCTTTTTCCATCGCGGTCGTAAGGATTTCCTCCTGCCGCTCCTTCACCTGATCCCACGGGATCCCCATTTCGCTCAAACGATCCCCGTATGCAGAGAGTGCGTCATGAAGCAGCGTCCCGAAATCCGGCACGCGAAATTCGTGCAGATCCCGCTCCTGAAGTCCCAGAACATACTGGAAAAAATGCCGTGCCGGGCACAAGGCAAAGCATTCGAGCCTGGTCACGCTCGCCTTGATCTCCTTATTGTAAAGCCTCTTTACCAGGGCCTTCGACAGCGCCTTCTCCTGCCGGGTCAGAAACGCAGCCTCATAAAGCGGCACAACGCGGTCCTTCCAGGCTTTGTTTGCATCATACCAGGCCGCCAATGTGAGGAAAGAGGCGTCCTCCTTCCCGTCTCTAAAGTCCTTCAAGCCGCTGATCAGGCTCCGGATCCCGCTTTCCGCCGTCTCCGTCGACAGAACCGGATTTTCTACCCGCGCCTTCGGGAACAACGAACGGATCGTGTTCACAAAATAGGACGGTTTTCTGGTCTTCCACTCCTTATCCAGCGCCGACCAGGAAAGATAGAGCCGCTCGGAGGGCTTCAGCGTATTCATGTAAAGGTAGAAGCGCTGGATAAACGCCCGTTCTCTCGGCGACGGGGAGAGTTCATAGCCCTGCTCCGCCATGACTTTTCGCTCCGGTTCCGAAAGGAGGCTGCCGCTGTGTACGACCTTCGGCACTACTCCGTCGTTTACTCCTAAAATAAAAAGTGCTTTTAATTCACCAAAGCGGCTTCGCTCCATATCGCCGATGATGACCCGGTCATATCCTTCCGGCAAGATCCCCACTTTGGCGTTTTCGAGTGCCGCCTCGTAAAGCTCCAGGAATTCCTCGACAGAAAGAGGCTCCGTTTCAAGTAAACTCGATGTTTTATCAATAAATTCAATTATGATTTCATATATTTTCCGTGTCTCTCCGGCCTTTCTGAGTTCTCCTGCCGCTTCCTGTTCCTCTGCCAGCGCCTCCATCTTCTCTTCCGCTCCGATATGCAGAAGGAACTCATAAAACACGCGGCATTCTTCCAGCGCGGTACGGTCCTTTTTCCGAAACGCCTCCTGAAACGGCTTGATCTCCGAGAGCAGCGTCTCCCGGATCTCATTCATGCGCGCTATTTTTCCCTCCTCTTTTTCATCCTTCGAGGTAAACTCCTTTTTCCAACGGCTCCCCCGGACGCCTGTGGCCAGCGCTTTGGTTTCCAGCTCGTCTATTTCCTCCCTGCCAAACGGCAACAGTCCCGTCCGAAGAAAATGAAACACGCTTTCCGCAGACCAGTCCTCCTTCAGGATCCTTAAGATCCCGCGGATCCCTTCGGTCAGGGGATGGAAATGCACGGCCTCGTTCTGATCCAGAAAGATCGGAATGTGATACGCGTCAAAAACCTCCCTCGCCTGCGCGGCATAGGTCGGAAGATCCGCCGACACAACGGCGATATCCCGATAGCGCCATCCTTCCTCCCTAACGAGCTCCCGTATCTTCTGCGCCGCAGCGACCAGCTCCTCATACGGCGTTTTGCAGGGCATAAGGCAAATCCCTTTCGTTTCCTTCGGATACCGCTCCGGCTTGGTCCTAAAAAGATTTTTCTCCAGATGCGCCATAGCCGGGGAGTTTTGAAACCTCGCTTTTGCCGGCTCCCCCATCTCCACCGGAGGAATCGTTTCCGTTCCGGTCTTCTTCGCGAGCCGCATCAGGGCTTTCACCATTTTCCCGCTCATCGAGAAAAGGTCCTCTTCCC
>JAEESA010000083.1 GCA_016286115.1 Lachnospiraceae bacterium | reverse complement strand
TCCCCGAGGTCCTTTGCAAACCGGAACGTATCCTCCGCGCTCAAGCTCTCCACTTTCATATATGCCTCAGCCTCCGGGGCTCGCACTTTTCTCTCGCCATGGCGCGAAACTCCTGCTCATGCTCTCCCAGCGCCGCGATCGGGATCACGTATGCATAGATCCGGCTGCTGTAGATGTAGATCGTGTCCTTAAAGCAGCACATGCGAAAGATCTGATGCCACTCGAGAAGCGCCTCTTCTTCCCCTTTTGTGACATGGATCCCTTCCTCGCCGACTTCATAATGAAGCGGGGCCAGTAGATCCGGCATGAATTTGATCCGCCGTTTTGCGGAAAGCATGGTATTGAGCGGCATGTAGACCAGGATCAGAAGCGCCACCAGGATATAGAGCACGGTCAGAGTCCCGGAGACCTTTCCGTATGTGATCACCGACACCACGATGGCGACGACTGCGAGCGCCACGGCAAACCAGCTCGAAAAATGTGAATAACTGTGATAAAGATTAAACCGAACCATGTCCTTTTCGGTCAGCGTAACATCGAATTTCATAAAAAAACCTCCGTAAGACTTTATAATACCACGCTTACGAAGGTTTCTCAAATTATTTATTCAGCAGTTACATTCACGGCCTCTCAAGGCCGTGAATGTAACGGGTTTTGCCAATTAAATCGCCTTCGGCGATGGGCAAAACCCACTTCAATCGAAACTCATTGGGCCGTAACCGCGCAGCAAGTGCGCGGTTCGGCTGTAAATAATTACATTTGTCTTTCTTATTTTTTGTCTTTTCGCCAGGTTCCCTTGATGAGCGGCGAGATCCTCTTATAGATCAGGAGCGTAATGATCACGCAGAGCAGCCCCTTGACGAACGTGAACGGGACGTTGAAGACCAGAAGGCTCTGTTCAATGCTGCTGATCTGCGGCAGAATGGCCTGGTACATATTGAGGATCGTTTCCTTCGGCATGAAGTTATAGTATACGGGGTAGACCAAAAACAGGTTGGACGGAAACGATACGACCGCCATCAGCGCTGCTCCGATAAAGGAACCGATCACGGCGCGTTTTTTCGTTTTATGTTTGAGGTAGATCAGTCCGGCCGGCAGACAGAAGGCTGCGCCGAGGATAAAGTTGGAAAGCTCCCCGACCCCGCCGGTGGTGGTCATCAGAAGGTGCAGCAGGTTTTTCACCAGACAGATCAGCACGCCATAGAACGGTCCCATCGAAAAAGACCCGATCAGCGCGGGCAGGTCCGAGACATCCAGCTTCAGGAAAGACGGTGTGATCGGTGTGGAGAACTGCAGAAAAAAGAGGAGAAAAGACACGGCGCTGAGCAACGCCGTCATCGTCAGGTAGCGCAGGTTCAGCCGTTTCGGTTCATTCATTATAAAACTCCCTTCGTATTACAACAGATACTGTTCACACTTGGCGGGCCTCCCACTGCGGTGTTCCCTCGAGAAAATTTTTCGATGAAACACACTCCGCTCGCGGCCCGAGGTATTTTTTCATTTTCCGGATGGTGTGAACAGTAACCCCAATATAGCAAATCCCAAGAAACCTTGTCAATCAGTCTTTCCATTTTCCATATCTCTGGTATAATGGTAAAAAGTATAACAACGACACTTAAAGAGGTAAACATGGAAGAGAAGAACAACGAAAAGCATCCGCACCCGCATCGCAGGCGCCGTCGTCCGAATAATGGAGGGAACGGCAATGAGAAGCGCGGGAATTCGCAGGAAGGCGCAGGCCGCAGCAACGGCGGCGGCAGCAACGGGGGCTATACGAAGGCGAACCAGAACCCGAACCGTTCGAAAAACAGGAATAATTCACATAATACGCACAACTCTCACAATTCCCACAATGCGCATAGCGGGAAAAAACAGAATGCGCAGGCTTCCCGCCCGCGGAAGAAGGGCTACCAGCCCGACACCGGGAAGGACGCCATCCGCTCCTTTATCCTGGGAACCTGTGAGGAAGAAGGTTCGTTTTATGTCTTTTCCTTCGACCGCGGGACCTACAAGATCCAGAAAGGCGCGATCCCTGTGATCCCCGATCCCGAGGAGCCTGATCTTTCAGAAGACGTGGACGCATCAGCTGACATCGATCCGAATGCGCCGGCAGAAAAGGGCGCATCGGCAGAGCCTGCAGAAGACCCCTTGCCGCCCAGAAAAGAAGACTTTTTTGATAAAGAAAATGCGGAAGAACTTCTTTTAAGCCGGGACAAGGTTCTGGCGTATCAGACCTGGAACGAGATCAAACGCCCGAAAAAGGGAAAAGGGCTTAAAGCAGAAGCCAAAGCTGAGGAATAGGCCGGCCATGCCGTTAACGATTCGAGGCGCACAGGTCGCCTATGGAGACCGGATAATTTTTCAAAATGCCAATTTTGAGATCCGTGACCGGGAAAAGATCGCCGTGGTCGGCCGAAACGGCTGCGGGAAGACGACGCTTTTGAAGCTCCTGGCCGGGGAGATCGATTTTGTGCCGAACGGCGAGCCGAAAGACTCGTTTTTTTCCGTGACGAACGAGCCGGTCATCGGTTACCTTCGGCAGGCCGCTTTTTCGGATGATTCCCTGACCATGGAGCAGGAGCTTCGTAAAGAGCTGGCAGGAATGGAGGCGCGGAAAAAAGAGCTGGCCGAATTATCCGCGGCGCTGCAGACAACGCACACGGAGGAAGCCGTTCTTGCCTACACGGAAAAGGAAGAAGCATTCAAGGCGCTCGGCGGCTATTATTATGAGAAGGAGTTCGATACCCTGATCCGGAAGTTCGGTTTTTCCGACGACGACCGCAAAAAACCCCTTTCGGACTTTTCCGGCGGGCAGCGGACCAAGATCGCCTTTATCCGCCTGCTCCTGAAAAAACCGGACATCCTTCTTCTGGACGAGCCCACGAACCATTTGGACGCCGACACGATCGAATGGCTGGAAAAGACGCTCCAGAACTACGAAAAAGCGATCGTCCTGGTCTCCCACGACCGGATGTTTCTGGACCGCGTGGTCTCAGTGGTCTACGAGATCAGCAATGAAAAGCTGAAACGCTATCCCGGCAACTACACGGCCTTTGTCCGGCAGAAAAAAGAACTATATGAGCACCAGAAAAAAGAGTATCTGGCGCAGCAGAAAGAGATCAAGCGCCTGACGGAACTCGTGGAGCGGTTTAAAGCCAAACCCACGAAGGCCGCCATGGCAAGGTCCAAGCTGAAGGCCATCGAGCACATGGATCTCGTGGAGCCGCCGGATCCCTATGATGAAGAAAGCTTTCACAGCTCGTTCCAGCCCGAAACCGCAACCGGAAATGATGTGTTGTCGGTGCAGGACCTTGTCATCGGCTATGACCGCTCCCATCCTCTTCAGAAAATAAATCTTGAATTAAAAAGAGGCGAACGGATCGGCATCATAGGTGAAAACGGCATTGGGAAATCTACTTTCCTGAAAACCCTGGTTTCGGAGCTTCCCGCACTGGGCGGGGATTTTCATTACGGCGTTCATGTCCGGCTCGGCTACTTTGACCAGCAGCTGGCGCAGATCTCCACCTTGAATACGGTGCTGCAGGAATTCTGGGACACCTATCCCGATCTTACGGAAACCGAGGCCAGGACTGCCCTCGGCGCTTTCCTCTTTAAGGGGGAGGACGTATATAAGGAAGTGGAAATGCTTTCCGGCGGGGAAAAGGTCCGCCTTTCCCTGTGTAAGATCCTGAAAGCCAAGCCCAACGTGCTTCTTCTGGATGAGCCTACAAATCACATGGATATTCAGGGAAAGGAAACTCTGGAACATATGCTGTCGGATTATGAGGGTACGCTTGTCTTCGTCTCTCATGACCGTTATTTTGTAAAGAAGCTCGCCACCCGCATCCTTCTCTTTGAAAAGGGCGGGGTCAGCGTATTCCCCTTCGGTTACGAGGAATACGAGGAAAAGCGGCAGGCAGCGGCTTTGGCCGCAGAAGCAAATGGGTCTTTTGACGGAAGCGATCGTAATGCTTCGGCAAAAGCGGCGGAAAAGGACTTTTCCGCGCCCGCGAAAAATAAGGACCGGATCTATGGCAAGGAGCGCTCCAGGCTCGAAAAGAAGCTCAAAAAGGCAGAGGAAGCGCTTGCTGACGCGGAAAAAGAAGCCGACGAGCTGAAAAGCCGGCTCGCCGATCCCGCGATCCAGACCGATTATGAGGCGCTTGGCGCCCTGCAGGAAGAGATCGACGCCGCGGACGAAAAAGTGCTTGCCTGCATGGAGACCTGGGACGAGCTGACGCAGGCGCTCGCCGCGCTCAATGAAGGAGAACAAGGTTGATCGATAAAGTCAGACTGGACAATACATACCGAAAATCTTCCGGTTCCTCCTCTAACCCCTCTTCAAAACATCTCCCGTACGACGCGGAGCTGCTTCTACGGGAGCCCGGAGAAAAAGGGGTTGTTTACGAACCCACAAAGATCGCTCCCACGCCGAAGCCAGAGAAGGATAAGCCACAGGAGAAAAGTTCTCTCTCCTTACGTGTTTCTTCGCCCGCTCCCGTAAAGGAAGCGAAGCATACGGCAAAAGAGAAGCCTGTGGAAAAGCCAGCGGAGAAAACCGCGGAAAAAGCGGAAGAAACCTCCTCTCCGCTCCTCGACAGCATCCGTTCGGCGTTATCAAAGGTATTCGGCGCCATCCGAAGCTTCTTTTCCAAGCTGTGGAACGGGCCGGATGGGGCGAAGACAAAGGAAGAAACGGACGGGGAAATCCCGGTCGAAGACATCGCAGCGGCAGAAGCAGCGGGAGAACCCGCCGCAATTTCCGCAGCAACCGAGATCGAACAAAAAGCGCCGGCAGCAGCCAAGGCCGCAAACCCGGCTGCAGACGATCTGCTTCAGGAGATCATAGCGTCCCACGACCGTGAAAAGCTGATGCAGTATCTGACCGCGAATGGGCAGAAAAAGCCGGCAAGGAACACGGATATATTGACCAGCTATAACGCGCGCGGACGGATCGTCCCGGTAAGCCCCTCCGACCGGACACGGATCCTCGAAGGCGACCGTAATTCCGTAAAATTGTAATTATTAAAAGTAAAATATATAAATCAGAAAGGCCAGAAAGACTATGGGCGGATTTTTTGCAGCAGCATTAAGAGAAGATTGTATTTTTGATCTTTTCTTTGGAACTGACTATCATTCCCATCTCGGAACACGACGCGGAGGATTGGTGGTCTATGGAAAAGACGGGTTTGACCGATCGATCCACAACATCGAAAACTCTCCTTTCCGGACAAAATTTGAAAAGGATATGCACGAGATGACCGGGACGCTCGGCCTCGGCTGCATCTCCGATTACGAACCGCAGCCCCTTATTGTGCGGTCCCATCACGGCACCTACGCGATCATGACCGTCGGGAAGATCAACAATATCGACGAACTGGCGCAGGATATCATCAAGGGAAGCGGCACCCACTTCCTCGAAATGAGCGGCGGAAGCATCAACGCGACCGAGCTTGTTGCCGCTTTGATCAACCAGAAGGATAATCTGATCGACGGGATTTCTTATGCGGAAGAAAAGATCAACGGATCGATGACGATACTCCTTCTGACGCCGAAGGGCGTTTTCTGCGCAAGGGACCGGCTGGGCCGGACTCCACTGGTCATTGGGCAGAAAGAGACGGGATATTGCGCATCTTTTGAATCGTTTGCCTATTTAAATCTCGGCTATAAAGATTATAAAGAGCTCGGCCCCGGAGAGATCTGCCTGATGACGCCGGAAGCCGTGACTACGCTCAAGGAACCCGGAAAAGAGATGAAGATCTGCACCTTCCTTTGGGTTTACTACGGTTATCCGCCGACAAAATACGAGGGCGTAACCGTGGAAGGCATGCGCACCCGCTGCGGCGCGCATCTTGCGCGGCGTGATAAAATGAGCATCGACCGGATCGACACCGTGGCCGGCGTCCCGGATTCGGGAACAGCGCACGCGATCGGCTATGCGAATGAATCCGGAGTGCCCTTCTCGCGTCCTTTCATCAAATACACGCCGACCTGGCCGCGTTCCTTTATGCCGACCGTTCAGGACAAACGTGATCTGATCGCCAAAATGAAGCTGATCCCGGTGCACGAGCTGATCGAAAACCGCCGCCTCCTTCTGATCGACGATTCGATCGTCCGCGGCACGCAGCTCAGAGAAACCACGGCGTTCCTCTATCAGAGCGGCGCGAAGGAGGTTCATGTGCGGCCGGCCTGTCCGCCGATCCTTTTCGGCTGCAAGTACATCAACTTCTCCCGTTCCACTTCGGAGCAGGAGCTCATCGCCCGCCGTGTGATCACGGAGGAAGAAGGCGACTCCGTCTCGCGGGACATCCTCGAGGACTACGCCAACCCGGATTCGTCGCGGTATGAAAAAATGCTCGAAAAGATCCGCGAACAGCTCGGGTTCACCTCCCTCCGCTACAACCGCCTCGACGACATGCTCGAATCCGTCGGCCTGGACCGGAGCAAGCTGTGCACATATTGTTGGGGTGGAAAAGAATAGCAATAATTCCCGAACTGTAACGGGATGGAAAAGAATAATTCCCGAACCGCGCACCGGCTGCGCGGTTACGGGCCATAGTATTATGCAAGTGACGGGATGTAAAAGAGTAGTATGGAACCGCAGAACTATAAGATGATCATCGCCTACGACGGCTCGAGATACTACGGTTTCGAGCACCAGCCGGACAAGGACACGATCCAGGGCAGGCTTGAAAACGTCATCAGCCGCATCGCGGGCGTGGAAAAAGAAGAACTGGAAATTCTGGGAGCCGGGCGCACCGATGCCGGAGTCCATGCCGAGGGCATGGTGATCAGCGTCCGGCTGTCTCTGTCTCTTTCCCCGGAAGAACTGAAGGCGGAAATGAACCGTTACCTTCCGGACGATATCGCGTGCCGGGAGGTAAAGATCGCTTCCGACCGCTTTCATCCCCGCTACAACGCCGTCGGCAAAACCTATCGCTACACCTGCTATATCGGCGATTCCAAGGATGTCTTCCGGCGTAAATTCTCTCTCCCTCTCTCCTTCCGCCCGGACGTTCCGGCAATGGAAGAGGCCGCGTCCTACCTTCTCGGGAAGCATGACTTCAAAAGCTTCTGCGGAAACGCCCGCATGAAGAAGTCCACTGTCCGCATCGTTGATGAGATCAGTATCAAAGAGAAGAAATCATTTCTGTATTTTACCTTTCATGGAACGGGCTTTCTACAATATATGGTTCGCATTTTAGTCGGGACACTCCTTCTTGTGGGAGAAGGAAAGCTCCGCCCGGCCGAAGTCAGGGATATCCTCGAAGCAAAAGACCGTTCCCTCGCCGGTCCCACGGCTCCCGCCAAAGGACTTTGTCTCATGAACGTCGATTACATGTAAAAAAGTGTAAAAAATCCTATTCTTTTCTCAAAAAAAATGGTAATATTGTACAGAAGAACGTCAGCAGACGTTTGAAATATGTTTTAGACAGGAGGAATTGTCATGAGAGTTAGGATCGAAGACGTGATCTATTTCATTCGGGATGCACAGTTTCAGGATAGCTTTGTCTGCTTGTATCCTTTGGACACCCCGTTTTTCTACAGAGTCGATTATGACGGAACCCATACGCAGGAATTCATTATGAAGGAACTTCTGGAAAAGGGATATATGGTCATCGACTGGACCGAGGCCGTGGAGGAAGCGCTGTAAGATGGATCAATCTGCCGAAAGCCCATCCCGGGTTTTATTCTGGTTTGAAAAGATCAGCCAAATTCCTAGGGCTTCATTTAATGAAAAACAGATCAGCGACTTTCTTGTCGCCTTTGCGAAAGAGCATGGCATAAATTATATCCAGGATAAATTATATAATATCATCCTTATCAAAGAAGCATCTGCAGGATATGAGAGTGAAGAGCCTCTGATCCTTCAGGGGCACATGGACATGGTCTGCGAAAAGCTGCCGGAGACCGAGCATGACTTTGCAAAAGACCCTCTGAAGCTTATTAAAGACGGCGACCATATCACCGCCGAAGGCACCACGCTCGGCGCGGATGACGGCATCGGGATCGCCATGATCCTTGCGCTTTTCGAGGACGAAGAGCTTTTGCATCCCCGTCTGGAAGCGGTGATCACGGTATCGGAAGAGACCGGGATGGAGGGAGCCATCGGGCTTTCGACAGCCCCGCTGAAAGGCAAAAGGCTCCTCAATCTGGACAGTGAAGACGAAGGCGTGCTGTTATGCTCCTGCGCCGGCGGAAGCACCGGCGTATTGTCCCTGATCGTGGAGTGGGAGCAAAGAAAAGGCGTTCCGATCAAGATCAAGCTCGGCGGGCTCCTTGGAGGGCATTCCGGACAGGAGATCGATAAGGAACGCGGCAATGCCTCTCTTCTTCTGGGGCGGCTGCTCTATGCGCTGAAGAAAAGGCTTCCCTTTGCTCTGCATGCCCTGCAGGGCGGAACCAAGGCTAACGCCATCCCACGGGAAGCGGAAGCAACGCTTTTTATTCCGGAAGGGATGGAAACTACTTTTCTTTCCGCGATCAAGGTGCAGGAACGGATCTTTCGCAACGAATTCGCTTCTTCCGACCCCGGGATCTTCATCGAAGCCGATCTCAATCCGGACGGTGCGAAAAAGGAAGCCTTATGTGTCACCGATGACAGCCTGCGACAGATACTGACGCTGCTTACGCTCCTTCCGAACGGTGTACAATCGATGAGTACGGATGTTTCCGGACTTGTTAAAACGTCTTTAAATTTAGGGATTATGAAATTGGAGGGGCGTGCGCTGACGCTGGAAACGCTTTTACGCAGTTCTGTCGAGTCGGAAAAGGATGCGCTGGAAAATAAGCTTACCGCATTGATGAGCCTGTTCCGGGGTAGAATAGAATTCTCTTCCCCCTATCCCGCCTGGGAATGGAAGCAGAACTCTCCGATGCGCAATGCGCTGATCGAGCTATATAAGGAACAGTACGAGGGGAAGGAGCCGAAGGTCGAAGCGATCCACGCAGGCGTGGAATGCGGTATCTTCGCGGGAAAGATCGACGGTTTGGACGCGGTTTCCATCGGTCCGGACATCGCCGACATCCATACCACCGAAGAGACCCTCTCCATTTCGTCTACCGAACGCGTCTACAGATATGTTCGCGCATTTGTTGAGCGCAAGAAACAGAAATAATAACCTTATACTTAACGAACGCCCGGAGGCTGCTCCGTAACATATCTCTACGAAGCAAAGTCTATGATCCGCTCGACCACAAAGACGGTTCCGCAGGAAAGCAGCGCGACCGTCACCATGGAGCGGTTCAAGAAGGCCGCGATCAGAGCTGCGATGAGCCCGGCAATGCCGGAGATCACCGACGCAGTCGAATGCCAGATCGCCGGCACCGTCATACAGGCAAGACAAGCATAGGGCATATAATAAAGAGCCGATCTCAAGAATCGGTTCTTTATTTCTTTTCGAAACAAAGTGATCGGGAGCATTCTTACTAAATAGGTCACCACCGCCATCACTAATACGTATAAATAGACAGAGTAATTATTCATTGGCCACCTCCTCTTCCGGGATCGGAGCAAGGAACGCGGCTGCCAATGAGACGATAACGGTGATCAGGATCACCTGGAAGCCGGAAGAGATCCTTGACAACAGCGGCACATAGTGGAACAGGCAGCTCAAACCCATGCTCGCCAGCACGACCAGCATCAGAGCCCTGTTCTTTTTGGCCGGCGGGATGATGATCGCGAGGAACATGCCGTAGATCGCAACGCTGAGCGCGCTGATGATCATTTCCGGCAAAAGGTTCCCTGCCACCGCCCCGATCGCGGTCCCGAGCACCCAGGCCGGAATGGCGATCGCCATGGCCCCGTAATGGTAGGCCGGCTCCAGCTTCCCCGGGTAGGTGCTGTCGATCCCGAAGATCTCGTCCGTGATCCCGAACGACATCAGAAGGCGATGCCCCAGGCTCGTCTCCTGCCGGATCTTCTGTGAAAGGGAAAAGCTCATCAGGCTGTATCGCAAATTGATGATGAGCTGCGTCAGCGCCATTTCGGTCAGAGCACCGCCGCCGGCGATGATGTCCAGCCCGGCAAACTGCCCCGCCGAAGTGACATTGGTCAGCGAGATCAGCGTCGACTGAAAGATCGAGATCCCGCGGGTCACCGACATCATGCCGAAGGTAAACGAAACAGCGAGGTACCCAAGCGCAATGGGTACCCCGTCATGCATACCGTTTCGAAAGGTCTTTCTGAGAGTTTTATCCATACTCATACTGCTATTCTCCAGTCAACATGGATTATAGCGAATCACAGACCTTTAAGCAAGGATTAAATTTTTGCGAAATCTATTGAAATCTATTGACTTTTGCAGAAAATAGAAATACTTTAAAGGTGGATATTTTTAAATATTTTTAAGGAGAAAACTAATGATCAACTTTAATCAGGATACCGTTTTTAACCTTACCCCCATCGACATCTCCAAAGCGCGCAGCGAAGTGGATGGGCTGCTGGTCAACGGCGAGATGATCGTATCCGCTTTCAAGACCGTTCGTGACCAGCTTCTCTTTACGAACAAACGGATCATCGCCATCGACGTGCAGGGGCTCACGGGAATGAGAAAATCCTACACCTCTCTCCCGTTTGCCAATGTAATGTATTTCACGGTACAGACGCCGGGCTTTCTGGAGATCTTCTCCGACTCGGAAATGACGCTCTACTTCTCCAACGGCTTCACCGCCAGGTTCGAGTTCCGCGGAAGCGTTGATATCGGCGCGATCGGGCGCTATGTTTCCGAATATGTTTTGACAAAATAAAATGTAAATTTAACAGGAGTAGTTACAATGGAAGCTACAACTATCGAAGCCGGTGCAACCGGCAGCGTGGATCTTCTGATCTTTGAAGTGGACAACCGCACCTTCGGCATCAACGTCGCAAAGGTGCAGGAGATCGTCGAATACCAGGAAGTGACCCCGATCCCGAAATCGCATTACCTGATCGAGGGAATGTTCATGTCGCGGGATACGATGATCACCGTGATCGACCTCAGAAGGGTCCTTCACCTGAACGAAGCGGAAACAACGGGCGATTTCATCCTGACCAACTTCAACGCCCTGAACATGGCCTTTCATGTGGACACGATCAAAGGGATCTACCGGGTGACCTGGGGCGACATCATGAAGCCCGGGCCGACCGTGGATGAAAACGAAGGGAGTCTGACCACCGGCGTGGTCAAGTACAACGGCCAGCTCATCATCATTTTGGATGTAGAGCGGATCGTCGCTGACATCAATCCCGACACAGGCCTCAAGGTCGGCGAGATCGACAAGCTCGAGGACCGCTCCAGGATCGACATCCCGATCCTTGTCTCCGAGGACTCGCTCCTTTTGAACCGGCTGATCGTGGAATCGCTGGAACGCGCCGGTTACACGAGCCTCACGCATACCGCGAACGGAAAAGAGGCGTGGGATCTGATCGAAAAATGGCGGGATGAAGGGTCACTGAACGAACATGTGCAGTGCGTCATCACCGATATTGAAATGCCGCAGATGGACGGGCACATGCTGACCAAGCTGATCAAAGAGGATCCGCAGACCCAGAACCTGAAGGTCATCATCTTCTCGTCCATGATCAACGAATCCACGCGCCGCAAAGGCGAACTGCTCGGCGCTGACGGACAGATCACGAAGCCGGAGATCGGGCTTCTGGTGGGGCTGATGGACAGCCTGCTCGGAATTCAGGGAGAAGATCCTGAAAAATAGACTAACCATTCACTGTCTTGGAAGGCCGTGAAGTAACATAGGAGGATGCCTATGAAGAAGTTCAGACATAAAAAGTGCATAGCAGCTCTGGCGCTTGTCGTCGCCGGCATTTTTGGCTTTTCTCCTGCAGGGAGTGCGGTTTCTCTTTGGGGACCGGAGGTTGCGTGGGCTGATGATAAAACCAGTCTTGAAGACGCAATAATCACCTTGCCCGAGGCGGATACGGAGTTCTCCTACACATACGACGGGGAACCTAAAGAACCGGAAGTCACCGTAAAGATTACTGAGCAGAGTGAACCTCTCATAAAAGGCACCGACTACTCTGTAGCCTACTCAACAAACCATACCGATGCTGGTATGGTAACAGTAACCGTTACTGCGCTTCCGGGCAGTAGTGAATGTGAAGGAACAGCCACCTTAACATTTG
>JAEESA010000381.1 GCA_016286115.1 Lachnospiraceae bacterium | reverse complement strand
TGTTCTTTTTGCTGACTTCAGCGCTTTTTGTTGGCGGCACGTATTTTCTGTCATTACATATGCTAAACCCAAAGCCTGCCGTTTCAGAAACAGAACAGCTTTTAGACACAGAAGCTATTGCAGAAGTTATCGAAAGCAGTTCAGAAACACAAGAACCAAGGTACGCTGAAGAGGAATGGGCAGTTACCGAAGCCGAAGTTGTGCCTGCAGAAATAAAGGGTTCAGAAACGGAAGAAGCGGCAGAAGATAAACCGGTTACCACGATCAGCGGCATATATGACGTAAACGACAAAAACCTTATCTCTTCCTGCTCCATATATGGGATCCCAGCAGCCGGGATAAAAAACGGACACGCCATGGTGACAGCCGCGTATGATACAAACCAAAACCTCCTCGATCCGGAAAACGACTACTGTATTTCCAATGTAACGGATATCGTCGGAACAGACGGAGTGGAGATTGGCGAGGAAGTATATGCTGTCTTTGGCAAAGACAATATGTCAGGCGTTATCCTTGTTGCCGCCGCAAAGGACCTTATCGATTCTGATGACCTTCTGGTATTCACTTATGCCGATGTGACAGGGGAATATACAGAAAACGATGTGACGGCATTGTATAAAGCATTTGAAGCCGGCGATATCAAAGCAATACCACTTACGGATTATGAAGAAATGCTAAGCGTCGGCCTGCCGGAAAATGAAAAAGATCTTTTTTGATAGTTTTATTTTTTTGGAAAGGCTCTGAAATGTTTTCAGAGTCTTTTTTTATTTTCACGTCTTTTCCTCATCCTATAGCTGTTACAAAGAAATTCATGATTAGGAAAGGAGCATATAGAATGAAGAGATGGGAAAAAAGAACAGAGGCAAACAGCCTTAAAGAGCTGTTCATGCAGAACATGGGCGTGAACTCACTCTCAGAAATAAACGAGTGGGTAATTAAAGAACGCGAGGGGTCTTATCGGATCGATAAGCTCTCTGAAGCAGCTGCTCTCGCCCGGAAGTTTAAGGACCAGCCGGTCACCATCGTAGGCGACTACGACGCAGACGGTGCGACCTCGACGTCAATCCTGCTACTGGGGCTCAAGGAGTACGGGTTCACGAACGTGTCGTATAAGATCCCGCTCCGCTTCACGGAGGGGTTCGGGATCAATGACCGGATCGTCGACGAGATCGAGAATGGCCTTATTATCACTTGTGATAACGGGATCGCCGGGATCGAGGCGATCAAGAAAGCCAAAGAAAAAGGCCTTACCGTGATCGTCCTTGACCACCACGAGGCTGTCGTTGGAGATAGCGGGGAAAATATATATCCCCCTGCAGACATCATCATCGATCCTTCCGCGATCCCGGAGTCTGCGGATTTCACCGGGTACTGCGGGGCAGGGCTCTGTTACAGATTCGTGCTGGAGCTTTTATCAGATACACCGGGTTTCGACAGAAAGGCTGCGCGCCAGAAATACTCCGGTCTTGCCGCGTTAGGTACGATCGGTGACGTAATGACCTTGCACGAGGAAAATTATGCGATCGTGCGCGCAGGCTTATCTTCCATGATCCTGCCGGGAGTTTCGACGAATGGGCTCTACGCGCTGCTTAATGAAGCCGGATGCGTGAAATCCCCGACGGCAAAAGACATCGCGTTCAGCATCGTCCCTGCCTTAAATGCGCTTTCCCGCTTAAAGGACGACGGATCCAAAGACCAGATAGAGCTTTTGACCTTCCAGGGGAACGCCATCGAAGCTAAAGGGCTTGCGCAGAAAGCAATGCAGGTCAATGAAAAGAGGAAGCAGCTGAAAAAAGACCTGGAAGAGAGTGCCGAAAAGATGATCAAGGAGAAGAAATACCTTTCCCTGTTTCCCCTTATCCTTCTGATCCCCGACGCGCATGAAGGCATCGTAGGGATTCTGGCAGGGTCCTTAGCCGAGAAGTACAAACGCCCGGCGATCGTATTCTCTGAGATCACGGAAAATAGCCAGGTCCTCTATAAAGGCTCCGCGAGGGGTTTTGGAAACTACGACGTAAAGAAAGCCCTGGATTTAAGGAAAGAACTTCTCGTTCGTTACGGCGGGCACACCGGCGCCGCCGGGCTCACCGTCTCAAAGGCAAACTTAAAGGCTCTCGCAGAGGAATTATATAAAGACGTGGATGCATACGATAAAACCACATCTGAAGCCGAGTATTATGACCTTGAGATCAAAGCCTCTGAGATCGCCGAGACAATACGCGATATGGCAAGGTTTGAGCCCTATGGCGAAGGCAATCCCTCTCCGGTATTCAGGATAAAAGGGTTCCGCCCGACCGAGAAATACGGCGAATACCGTAAAGAGATCGGAAAAGCAGGGATTAAATTAAACGGATACGGAGTAGACGCGATCAGTTTCAGCCTCCGCAGCAAGCTGAATGGCGTCCCTGAAACAGCTGAGATC
>JAEESA010000082.1 GCA_016286115.1 Lachnospiraceae bacterium | reverse complement strand
CTGCGCGCTTTGAAACGAGCGTAGGATCGTCAGAGGCACTGTAGGAAAAATGATCGGCAGACCCGTGAGAGGAATGCTGCCGTTTGGATCCATGGGATTCGATTCCCGAAAGTGTTCCGAGCTGCAATCCGGGACGGAGAACTTTGAGCCCATCCAAAGAAGGCATTTGGTCGGGAAGAAGATAGACTGAATTGCCAAACAAAAGCATTTTACAGTCGAATTTGTCCGAACTTTCCAAAAAGTCAGATAAAAAATCCGAAACTAAAGCATTTTTAGACAGTATATCACGCTTTAATTTCTTTGTAGAGCGATCTTCATTTAATGTCGGCATATAACCATTAGAAACCAAATCGTTCTTGATAATCGAACCATAACATAATAAACAGCAGAAGTGCCCTTCTCCCAGGTCTTTGTGTGGCCAGATGCGAGATTTTTCTATAACTTTGAACGCCGGATGCGCCACAAGAAAATCTCTAATCACGATTTCATTTTCTTCTTCAGCGTAGGTACAGGTGGAATAACAGAGGATTCCACCGGGACGGAGCATTTTCGCGGCTTCTTCGAGGATGGAAAGCTGCCGGATCCGACAGGCCTCGTTGGAACCTTCGTTCCACTCCGTGACCGCTTCGGGATTCTTTCGGAACATGCCCTCTCCGGAGCAGGGCGCGTCCACGAGGATCTTCGTGAAAAAGCCGGGAAAACGGCGGGAAAGCACCTCCGGAGGCTCGTTTGTCACTACGCAGTTCCTTAATCCCATCCGTTCCACGTTTTCCGACAGGATCGCGGCGCGGCCCGGATGGATCTCGTTGGAGACGAGCAGGCCTTTATTTCCCATATACGCGGCGATCTGCGTGGTTTTCCCGCCGGGAGCGGCACATAGGTCCAGCACGATGTCATCCGCTGTGGGTTTCAGCATCGCCACAGGCAGCATCGCCGAAGGCTCCTGGATGTAGAAGGCGCCGGCGGCGTGCAGAGGGTGATGGCCCGGCTGCAGGGCTTCGTCGTATTCGTACCCGCAGGGCTCCCAGGGGACCTGCTGTTCAGGGGATAGCCCGAGAAGGCGTAAAACCGTATCCTTCTGCCCTTTCAGGGGATTAACGCGGATCGCGCGGTGCGCCGGCTCTGCAAAGCTTTGAAAGAAGAGAGAGGCGTCGCTGCCCAGTTGCTTTTCGATCCGCTCCCGGAACGCCTGCGGGAGATCTTTTTCATAAATCTTGTTGTCCATACTTTCATTTTCCACAAAATGCGGGAGAAAATCAAGGAGAACCGCATACTTCTTTTGACACGTAATTTCTATAGAGTTATAATGTTGCCATATATTTGTAAGAACGAAAGAAGGGATGAACATGGAAAAGAAAGATATTGACTGGGCAAACATAGGCTTTGGGTATATGAAAACGGATAAACGCTATGTTTCCTGGTATCGGAACGGAGCCTGGGATGACGGGGAGCTGACGGACAGCGCGGAGATCACGCTGAACGAGTGCGCCGGCGTTTTTCAGTATGCGCAGACTATTTTTGAGGGGCTGAAGGCGTATACCGCCGAGGACGGACGGATCGTGATGTTCCGGCCGGATCTCAACGCGGCCAGAATGACGGATTCCGCGAAAAGGCTGGAGATGCCGCCGTTCCCGGAGGACCGGTTTGTGGAAGCCGTAAAGCAGGTGGTAAAGGCGAATGAAGCGTATGTGCCGCCGTATGGCTCGGGCGCGACGCTCTATATCCGTCCGTATATGATGGGAACGAACCCCGTGATCGGCGTGAAACCGGCGAATGAGTATATGTTCCGCATCTTTGTGACGCCGGTGGGACCGTATTTCAAGGGAGGCGCCAAACCGATCGTGATCAAGGTCTCGGATTTTGACAGAGCGGCGCCGCACGGGACCGGGAATATTAAAGCAGGACTTAACTATGCGATGAGCCTTCACGCCATTGTGACCGCGCATGAAGAGGGCTTTGCCGAAAACATGTATCTGGACGCGGGCTCCAGAACGAAGGTGGAGGAGACCGGCGGCGCGAACTTTATCTTTATCACAAAGGACAAGACGCTCGTGACACCGCTTTCGGACAGCATCCTGCCGTCGATCACGAGACGCAGCATCTGCTATGTGGCGGAGCATATTCTCGGCATGAAGGTGGAGCACAGAGAGGTCTATCTTGACGAGCTGAAGGATTTTGCCGAATGCGGCCTGTGCGGAACGGCAGCCGTGATCTCTCCGGTCGGAAAGATCAATGACCACGGCAGGGAGATCGCGTTCCCGGCCGGAATGGAAGAGATGGGACCGGTGACCAAGGAACTTTATGACACCCTGACAGGGATCCAGATGGGCAGGATCGAAGGTCCGAAGGATTGGGTAGTGGAAATTGCATGATGAAAAAGGGTAATACTGTTTTTCATGGATTAAATGATGACAATAAATATGCGGTGCTGGTTCCCGTGCTCGTGAAGCCGGAGGGGAAGTTTCTGCTCTTTGAGAAGAGGAGCGCTTCCCTGAAAACGCACCCCGGGGAGCTGTGCTTTCCCGGCGGGCGGCTGAATCCGGGCGAGGATCCGCTGCACGGCGCGATCCGCGAAATGATGGAAGAAATGATGGTGAAGGAACGGCAGATCAAAAAGCCGGTCGCTCTGCCGCCGCAGATCGGACCGGATGGCGGCCCGGTCTTCCCGTTTTACGCGGAATTGAGTAAGTATGAGAATACGTTTTCGTCGCTGGAGGTGGAGAAGGTCCTTTGCCTGCCGGTGAATACGCTTTTGAAAACGCCGCCTTTGACGCACGAGGTGATCCTGACGAGCGAGCCGGAGCCCGGCTTTCCCTATGACCTTTTGCAGGGCGAAAAGGACCGGCTTTTTGCGAAGAAGCATATGACGTACTATTTTTACCGTACCGCAGGAGGAACGATCTGGGGGCTTACGGCCCGGATATTAAAGGACTACCTGGAGGCTGATTGATGAAAAAAGGAAAAGGGGTGGCCTTTTTTCTGGCATTTCTGCTCCTGTTTTCCATAATGGGGGCGTCCATAGGGGAGAACATGTTTTTCATGGCAGGGGAGATCATCACCGCCAGCGCCGAGGAGTTCAGGGCGAACGCCGAGGAGCTCGGGGAAAAGGTGGTGACGGCGTTCCGCATCCTGCCGCAGGTTTTGAAGGACACATTCCCGCCGCTCTTTGAGGAGGAACCGGAAACGGAAACAGAGGAACCCGCGGAAACGGAAGTGACCGGGGAGCCTTTGAGCCCGGTGTATCCGGTGGAAAAGCTGGTTTATATCGATGCGAACAAAAAGACGCAGGAGATGATCACGGATCCTTTCGCGCCGCGGAATGATTACGATAAGGACGCGTTTTCGATCGTCCGCGGGAGAATGAGCTATAACGGCGAAGGGTATGATCACCGCGTCGGGATCGATGTTTCCCACCACCAGGGCGCCATTGACTGGCAGCGGGTGGCGCAATCCGGCATCGAGTTCGCGATCATCAGGATCGGGTTCCGCGGATACAGCTCGGAAGGGAAGCTATACGAGGACCGGAGATGGCGGAAGAACCTGGAAGGCGCGAGGGCGGCAGGCCTTGACGTCGGCGTCTATTTCTTTTCACAGGCGGTGTCCTCGGAGGAGGCGGCGGAAGAAGCGGATTTTGTGCTCGGGCTTCTTGACGGGACAGAGCTTGACCTTCCCCTGATTTATGATCCCGAGAGCATCAAGACCGCTGCGGCCCGCACGGATGACGTATACGGAGAGCAGTTCACGGTGAATACCCGGATCTTCTGCGATCTTGTAAAGGCGGCGGGGTATGAGCCGATGATCTACGCGAACATGGCCTGGGAGGATGAGAAGCTGGAAATGGCCGCGATCGCGGACATACCGGTCTGGTTCGCGGATTATTCAAGCAAGCCGCAGAGTCCGTATTGCTTCGATTTCTGGCAGTATACAAGCCACGGCAGCGTGCCCGGGATCGCATCCCGCGTGGATATGAATATCCAGCTGATCCCTGTGCAGGCAGATACGGAAGAGAACGGGCAAGAACAGTAAAATTTTAGTAACACCCCGGGAGAATGAATGGAGAGAACGGAAGAACTGCGCCGGTACCTTGCTACGGCAGAGGAAAAGAAAGCGGCCTGCGAGCAGCAGCTGAAGGAACTGAAAAAACGCATCGCGAGAAAAGAGAGGAAGGACATCTGGGAAGAGTATGAGGCCCTTCTCAAACGGAAAGAAGAGGCGCTTTCTCAGATCCGTGAACTGACAGAGAGCTTCGGCGAGAAGGAGCCGGAATGGGAGCAGGTGAGCGATGGCGTCCACGCGTCCTATGCGCTGTCTTCGTTTGCGAAGGAACAGGAAGCGGATCCGCGGGAAAAGCTCCATCTGATCAGCAGAAACAAGAAGGCGCTTGAGCTTGCGAGAGAGGATCTGAGAAGGACCCTGGACGAGATCCATCTCTTTGAAGAGAATACGGGGATCCCGCGGCATGAGGACAGTACGTTCACGGATTCAAAGGATACCCTGCCCGACCTGAAGCGGGTGGAAAAGGCGTTGGAGGATGAGAGGCGGATCCTCTGCGAATACATAGAAGAAACGAAGAAGAAGATCGAGGCGGAAGCCGCCGAATACGAACATCACCTGCGGGTGGTTGAAGATGATCTTGAAGAAGAATAAATAATTGTTTTCAGGAAGATGCTTGACAGAAGTAAAAAGATTGTATACAATCTATCTAAGATAAATTGTATGCAATCTTTTTTATGAAAGGAGAACAAATATGGAACCTGTCAGATTGAATGCCGATAATTTTGATAAAGAAGTGATCGAGGCGAAGGAGCCGGTGCTCGTGGATTTCTTTGCAACCTGGTGCGGACCGTGCAAGATGCTTTCGCCGCTCTTGGACCAGATCGCGGAGGAAACCGAAGGGGTCAAAGTCGGGAAGGTGGATGTGGATCAGGAGGAAGATCTTGTGAGCCGTTTTGGGATCGAAGCGATGCCTACGATCCTGGCCTTTAAGGACGGCGAGGTCGTCGGAAAGCAGGTCGGCTTTGCGCCGAAGGATAAGCTGCTGGCGATGGTCGGAAAATAAACGGCGAAGAAAGACTACTGTTCACGGCCGCTTTAGGCCGTGAATAGTAACATGAGGAGAGGGAGGTATTGTTTTATGACGGATATCATCATCATCGGGGCCGGGACGGCCGGTCTTTCCGCCGCGATCTACGGCGTTCGTTCCGGCAGGAGCGTTATGATCTTTGAAGGGAACGCGCCGGGCGGGCAGATCATCAACACGCCGGCGGTGGAGAATTACCCCGGGATCAAAAACATCTCCGGTTTTGACTTTGCGCAGGGCCTTTTAGAGCAGGCGATGGAGCTTGGGGCGGAGCTGAAATATGAAGAGGTAAAGGGGCTGCAGCAAGACGGAAAAACCTGGCTCGTGCAGACCGCGAAGGAAGAGTATCCGGCGCGCAGCGTGATCCTGGCGGTCGGCGCGAAAAACCGCGCGTTGGGCCTGCCGCATGAGGAGGAGTGGATCGGAGCCGGCGTGTCCTATTGCGCGACCTGTGACGGAGCGTTTTACCGGGATAAGGACGTGGCAGTGGTCGGCGGCGGAAATACGGCATTGGAGGATGCGGCCTTTCTGACCAATTACTGCAATAAAGTGTACCTCATTCACCGCAGAAATGAATTCCGCGGTGAGGCGAAGCTCGCGGACCGACTCCGGGAAAAGGAGAATGTGGAGTTCGTTCTGAACGCGACGATCGAAGAGCTTTTAGGGGAGGACCGCCTTGCCGGCGTGGCCGTGAAGGATAAGGAAACCGGAGAACGGAGGGAGATCCCGCTGCAGGGGCTTTTTGTGGCCGTGGGCCAGGTCCCTGCGAACCACCCGTTTGAGGGGTTTATTGAGCTCGATAACGGGGGTTATGCCAAAGCCGCAGAGGATGGGAAAACATCGCGGCCGGGGCTTTTTATCGCCGGAGACTGCAGGACGAAAGCGGTCCGGCAGCTGACAACGGCAGCGTCCGACGGCGCAAACGCGGCGCTTTCAGCGGCAGCGTATCTTTCGGAAGGGGAGTAATCGGTTGAGGCAATGCACAAAAAACGGATCATAACGGAGGGAACGGATGGACACAGAATATGATGCGCTGAAACTCGAAAACCAGCTCTGCTTTCCGCTGTATGCATGCAGCAAGGAGATCATCCGGAAGTATAAACCTTTTCTGGACAAACTGGATTTGACCTACACGCAATACATTGTGATGATGGTTTTGTGGGATAAGAAGCAGGTGAACGTGACGGAGCTCGGGAAATGTTTATACCTGGACTCGGGAACACTGACGCCTGTTTTGAAGAAACTGGAAAAGAAGGGCTATCTTTCAAGAACACGGTCAAAGGAGGACGAGAGATCACTCCTCGTGACGATCTCCGCAATGGGCGAGGCCCTGAAGGACAAGGCGAAGGACGTGCCGATGGAGATGGGGAAATGCGTGAGGCTTGAACCGGAAGAGGCGGCATTACTTTATAAAATCTTATACAAAATTCTGGACCAGGCGTGAGCCCGGTCCTTCTTTATGCGCAAGCCCGTGAAGGGTAATTTCCCGGCCAAGGCCGGTCACGGGCTGCGCACGGGCAGGAGAAACGCCTCCTGCTCGATTTTTTTACTTTTGGAGACCAAAAAAGTAACGCGTGGAAAAAATAAAAACAAAATTGAACAATAATCCCGATATATGTTATAATAATTGTTATTAAATTGGGAGGGGTCTGTGCTTTTTTTGCGCGGACGTGTCTTACAGATGGATGTATTACTGGCCGGCGGAGCCGGATTTCTGATGGATGCCATGGTGGACAAGCTGAATAAAGAGGGGCATCGCGCGTTCATTCTTTCCGGGAACAGTTTTACGAAGAATAAACAGGCCAAAGCCTTTGAACAGTATAATTTCAAGTACGACAGTCCGGTGTTGCAAGAGGTTATCGAGAGCATGAACCCGGATGCCGCCATTTTCTTCGGGGCGCAGGATACGAACTACTCCAACAATATGGCGCAGGGTGAGATCGTGAGTTATACGACCGGTCTCATCAATATCCTGATGTCGTTGTCCACGCTCCATAAAAGGATGCGGTTTCTGTATCTGTCGCATGAGCAGATCTATCAGACAACGCATGACCTTCCGATCACGGAGCTGGAGGAAGCCAATCCTTCCGGACTCTGGGAGGGCGCAGTCCGGCAGGGGGAAATGACGACGTTGAACTACAGGGAGTCCACACAGATCGACCCCATGGTTCTTCGCCTGGACCACTTATACGGCACGCCGAAGACCAGAGAGGATCTTGCGGAACCTTTCCGGACCATGTGCTATGACGGGATTTATACGGACAAGGTCATTGCCAATGATAACAACCGTTTTTCGCTGCTCTATGTACGGGATGCGGTGGAATATATCTATACCTGCCTGACAGCGGAAACGCATGAGCAGAACCTCTATCACCTTTCTTCAGGGAGGATTTTCGGGGAAACGGAAGTGGCACAGATGGTGGCGGACGGGCTTTCCAATGAGAGGATCAAGGTCTCGGTGGAAAGCCGCACGATCGGCCTGCCGTTTTTTGTCGCCCTGAACCCGGCGCGTTATCAGAACGAGTTCGGAGGGAAGGTGTTTGACAAGCCGGAGAAGAGCGTAGCGGACCTGGCGGCTTATGTCCGAAAATATCAGCGGCGTTTCTTTGAACAGGTCGTGGAGCAGAAGGAGTCGGCCGGAAGCAAGCTCTGGCAGAGGCTCAAAATGCTGCTCGGCGTGGCGGTTCCCTATCTGGAGACTGCCGTTATGTTTATTCCCTTTTTCATGATGAATAACCGCGCTACGGGGAGCCGGTTCTTTGCGAACCTGGACTTCTTCCTTCTGTACGTGCTTTTGTTTGCGATCATCTTCGGACAGCAGCAGGCCACCTTTGCCGCGATCCTCGCCACGGCGGGGTATATCTTCCGACAAAGCTATGAACGGAGCGGCTTTGAGGTCATGATGGATTACAATACCTATGTCTGGATCGCACAGATCTTTATCCTGGGCCTGGTCGTCGGATATATGAAGGACCGACTAAAGTCGATACGGGCCGAAAACGAGATACAACAGGAATACCTGAATACACGAATAGACGATATCTCCGAGATCAATACCACGAATGTGCACATCAAGAACATTCTGGAGACGCAGCTTATCAATCAGAACGACTCTTTCGGCAAGGTCTATGAGATCACCTCGGAGTTGGATCAGTACGCGCCGGAGGACGTGCTCTTTTACGCGGCGGAGGTTGTGGCCAAGCTGATCCACAGCGCCGACGTGGCGATCTACCAGGTCAGTAACCGCAGCTTTGCCCGCCTTTTCGCAGCCACCAGCGCGCAGGCCCGGTCGCTCGGCGCATCGCTCGAATACCAGAAGCTGACGGACATGTGGGCGGAGATCAAGGAGGAGCGCGTGTACATCAATAAGACCATGGATAAGCAGTATCCGTTGATGGCGGACGCCCTCTTCTCGGAGGGGGAAATGCAGCTGATCATTATGGTCTGGGGGATCCCCTGGGACAGCATGAATATGTCGCAGGCCAACATGCTTCGCATCACAGGCTTTTTGATCCAGAACTCGGTGCTTAGAGCGAACCGGTATATGGAAGCGCTGGAAAGCCAGCGGTATCTCGGGGATACGAAGGTGCTTGAAACAGATGCTTTCGCAAGTCTTTTGCGCGCTTATATGAATGCGCGAAATCGAAACCTTACGGAGTTCGTTCTCTTAAGGGTGGATCTTGGTTCGAAAAAATGGGACGAGGCTTCCTATGAGATCGTCAAGGCGCTTCGAAACTCCGACTACATGGGACAGCTTTCCGACGGGAATTTCTACGTGCTGCTTTCCAATACGAGCCCGGATAACGCGAGCTTCGTTATGAACCGTTTCAGCAAGATGGGCTTCCCGTCTGAGATCCAGGGGAACATGGAGGTGTGATGACAGGAGAACAGATCACCGTTGTGGTGCTTTTGGTCCTGAACTTCATAGTTGCTTTGGTCTACCTTCTGTACGGGCTCCTGATCAAGGGAAAACAGAAAAATACGGATGAAAAATTTGACCGTAAGAAATACGTGATCTCCTTTATCGTCATGTTGATCTGCCCGGTGGGTGCGGCGATCTTTCTGCTCTTTTCGGTCGTTTTGTATAAGATCTTTTTCCGCAAGGAAGTGGATCTTGCCGACGTTGTGTTCAGCAAGGAAAAGGTCGAATCCATGAGCCGCGGCGACGACGAAAGAGAAAGGAATTTCGTGCCCTTGGAAGAAGCGCTTGCGATCTCGGATAAGCAAAGCCTTCGTACGCTGATGCTGAACATCTTAAGAGGCGATGTTTCGGAGTCTTTGCGCTCCATTTCTTACGCTCTCAACAGCTCCGATACGGAAGCGGCCCACTACGCGGCTTCCGTGCTCCGCGATGAATTGAATGACTTCCGGAGCAACGTGCAGAAGATGTATGACGAGATGAAGGAGAACCCGGAGCAGATGCTGGAGAACGCCCTCGCGCTCCTTAAATACATGAACGCATATTTAAGCCAGCGGGTCTTTACCGAAATGGAGCAGGATACCTATGTGCACATGATGGCGGAGGTAGCAGCGACGATCGTTACGATCAACGAGGATGAGCTGCTTCCGGAGCATTACGAATGGCTGACGACCCGGTTCCTCGAGATCAAGGATTATGAGGGCTGCGAATACTGGGCGAAGCTATGCTGGCTGCAGTATCCGAACGAACTGATCTCGTACACGAGCCAGCTTAAAATGTATTTCGAGATGGGGGAGAGGCAGCGTTTCTTCTCCGTCATGCAGGAACTGAAATCGTCTTCGGTTGTTATTGACAAGGAGACGCTGGAGCTGATCCGGACGTTCTCCTGAGTGATAGAAAAAATGAATTTACAGAAAGGAGAATAGACAGGCTGTGTTTGTAAACCGCATGATCATACTACCCCTCGTGGGACAGTTTGCCTGCTATTCTCTGATGGTACTGGTACTGCCGGCGATACTGTTCAAACATAAACTGGGCCGATATTCGCTGGCCGCCAGGGTGATGATCTATCAGCTCATCGGGAATTTCTACCTGATGAATCTGGTGTTCATTTTGCAGCTTCTTCACATCTGCAATCCGGTGACCATGTGGATCGTAACGGTGATCTTTATCGTCGTCCTGATGCTGAAGAAGAAGAGAACGAAGCTCTTCGTGGTGCTGGATTCTTTGATGGAATATATGCGGCGGCTCCTGACCGGAGTGATTGGGAAACGGTCGCTCGGGCGCAAGGTTTCGGATTATTTCATCGGGATATTTAAGCTCTCGGGGAGGTGGCTCAGACGGTCTTTTCTGCCGCATATTCTGGAATGGTCGGCGCTGGGAGCGTTTTTGGTCTACCTTTTCTATCTTCGGGGACAGATGTATTTTGAAACCTATGGGTACTACAGCTCCGACCTGATGGTTCATACCTGGTGGGTCAACGGACTATCCCAGGGGAAGCTTTTCATCGGAGGGATTTACCCGTTCGGCTATCATAATATACTTTACGCTCTGCATGCGATGTTCGGACTGGAGACGGTTAACCTTTTCCGGCTGTTCGGATTGGTGCAGACGGTGTATGTGTTCATCAATCTGTATGCTTTTTTGCGGGCGCTGTCGAAAACCTGGTTCGCGCCATTTGCAGGGCTGTTTTTGTTCTGCGGTTGGGGGTTGTGGAATAATGAGAATCTGCAGCGCTTTTCGAGTCCGCTGCCGCAGGAATACGGGTATGTATTTCTCCTTCCCGTGTTTTACTTCGCGATCCTGTTTTTGAAGGAACGGGGGCTGGAACTGAAGGAAAAGAAGGACGCAAAGAAGGCTGAAAAAGAGAAGGAACTGGCGCTTGAGAGGGCACAGGCCGCAGAGGAAGCGAAAGAGGTGGATGTGACCGCCACGGATGGCGGGGAGGACGACTATCCCGTGATCTATAAGGGCACGGGGTCGGATGATGACTACACGGATGCTGCGATGGAGACCGTGGAGCGGGAGGATGACTACCCCGTAACGTATCGGGAGAACGACGGGGAAGACGATTATCCTGTGCACTATGAGGAGGGGGCAGAGGAAGGAACGGCGGCGCGTACCGCAGCTTTTAAGGCGGCCGGGGATGACTACCCGACGGTTTATGAGGGGAGCGGAGAGGATGATTACCCCGCGCATTATGACACCGCGGAGGATGATTATCCTGCGCACTTTGAGGGAGAAGAAGATGACTATCCCGTAACGTATCAGGAAGGCGGAGACTACCCTGTAAGCTTTGAGGAGGGGAAGGAAAAAGCGGAAGATGACTACCCCGTGACGTATCAGGAAGACGGGGATTACCCTGTGTACTTTAAGGAGGCAAAGGGGACGGATGACGACTATCCGGCGCGCTATGAAGGGACGGATGACGATTACCCGGCGTATTATGAAGAGGGGAAAGAAACAGCCGAAGGAGAGAGCTATCCGGTAGAGTTTATGGAGGACGATTACCGTTTCATCCCGGGCGAAGAAGGGGATTTTGTTTACTTCAAGGAAGAAGGAGAAGAGGAGCTTCCGACGGACTGGGAGTCCATCATTCAGGAGGTTCTGGCGCCGAAACAGCGGGAGCTGACGGAAGAAGAGCGCTTACGGTACGAGCGGATGAAACGCTGGCGCAGCTCCTTTATCTATAAGATCTACCTGAAGATAAAGCCGAAGATGCAGAAGGTCAAGGACTGGATCGCCAGGAGAAAGGTGCATCCGGTCCGGAGATTTATCGCCTGGTGTAAAACCATGCCTGCTTCCACGCAGAACCTGCTGCTGTTCGTGATGGCGTTTTCCATGACGATCTCGGCGCACTTTTATGTGACGATCGCTACCGGTATCGGCTGTGTAGGATTGGCGCTGGCATTTTTTATCCGGTTTTTCCGATGGAAGTATCTGAAGTCGGTTATGCTTTCGCTCCTGCTTTCGCTCCTGTTTGCGCTGTATCCGATGGTGATCGCCTATATCGGCGGTACGCCGCTGCAGGGATCCATGTTCTGGGCCATGAGTGTTATGAAGAGCGGAGATGAGGCAGCGGAAGAAAACAGATCCGGTTCATTGGAGATCGACGGAATAACCTACTTCTATACGCTGGCGGCTGGCGAGACCGAAGAGACGTTTATCAAGCGGGTTCGGGAGTGGCAGGAGCAGGCGGGCGATGAAAAACCTGATCTCAGCGAGATTGAGGGGCTCTCAACGGAAATGGTGGAAGAGGAAGGACCGCAGACCACAGCGGAAAAAGTGGCGGGGTATGAACAATCTCTGAACGGGATTCTGGAAGCCTATGTGATCAATGAGGACAAGGGCGGCATGCTCGGGTTCTCCTATATTGAGATCATTTTCGCACTGATCGCTTCGGGACTTGCACTTG
>JAEESA010000380.1 GCA_016286115.1 Lachnospiraceae bacterium | reverse complement strand
GAATGAATGTACCCGATGCAAAAAGGCTTGCTGAAGAACTTACGGATCTTCCGCTGATACTCATAAACACGCATGCCGATCCCGATCATATTTCGGGAAATGATGCATTCTCTGAAGTTTACATGCGCGCTAAGGAAGACGGCAACTACAGGGAGAACGGCGGAAGAGGTATGTTCAAACCCGTACATGAAGGTGATGTTATTGATCTGGGAGACAGACCGCTTCGCATCATAGATATCCCCGGACATACACCCGGAAGCATAGCGATCCTGGACGTAGAGAATCGGATCCTTATAAGCGGGGATTCTGTTGAAGACGGAAATGTATTTATGTTCGGACCGGGAAGAGATCTGGACAGATACATCGAAAGCATGAAACATCTGAAAGGGTTCGAGGATCTTTTTGATGAGATCTATGCAATGCATGGTTCTTTTCCGGTCAAACCGGATCTTATCGAAAAGCTGATCGAGGGCGCGCAGCAGATCAAGGACGAAGATGCGGAGGGGAAGGTCGTTGATGTCTTTGGTACAAATGCGGTCTTCTTTAAATTTCCGTATGCGGGGTTCCTCTGCGATACGAAGGAGTGACAGACCGGATATGAATTTCTTCGTGGAAGGTTGCAGGGAAGCGGAACGCGTACACGGATGATGAATTATGACGGATCATTTGTAGGATGTAATATGTTTTTTTGAAAGGAGAGAGGGTATGGCAAAGGTAAAATGGGGGGTATTGGGAACAGCCAATATAGCAAGTTGGGGTACGATCCCGGGAATGAAGCTGGCAGAAGACTGTGAGCTTTATGCCATTGCTGGAAGAAGCCTTGAAAAAGCAGAGCGCTATAAACAGGAATTCGGCTTTCAGAAAGCATATGGGAGTTATGAAGAGCTTATAGCAGATAAGGAGGCAGAGGCGATCTATATCCCGCTTCCCAATAACCTCCATATGAAATGGGTAAAGGAAGCTCTGAAAGCAGGCAAGCATGTGATCTGTGAGAAACCGATGGCGCTGAATGCCGGTGAGGCAAAAGAGATGTTTGACTGTGCCAAAGAAAACGGCGTTTTTCTTATGGAAGCCTATGCCTATCTTCACAGCCCCTATATTGAAAGCCTTAAGAAGGATATAGCGGAAGGAACTATCGGAGATGTTGATTACATCGAAACTGCCTTTGTAACGCAGGGCTACAAGGAAGATATAAGGCTTCATAAGGACATGGGCGGGGGCGCCATGTATGACCTTGGCTGCTATTGTACAACAATGATCCTGTCACTGACAGATTCAGAGCCGGAGCTTGTTAAAGCTGTTGCAGAGTTTTCAGATCTTGGAGTAGATTTACTGACATCAGGCATGATCCGGTTCCGGAATGGAGTAAGGGCTGCTTTTAATGTAGGCATGGTTCTTGGCGAAAACACAGATTCAAGATATGACAGGTTATACATTCATGGCAGCAAAGGCTGCATCAGGTCGGATGTGGAATACAATCAGAAGGGAGAAGTCTGCTATAAGATATATACTCCGGACGGAGTCACGGAAAGAAAGGTCAGCAATCCACAGAACTATTCACTGGAGATTGCCCAGATGTGCAGATGCATAAAGGGAGAGGAAACTCCGCATATCACATCGGAATTTTCCATAAAGAATGCTGAACTCATGGACAAGGTACTGATGGAAATTGGATATTAAAGTGTAGAGACATTTTTGAAAAAGGGGATAAGATGGGAAGTTTAGCGGAAAAAGCAGTCGAAAACCATAAGAATTTCTATAGCTGTTCAGCGGCGGTGCTTTGTGCCTATGCGGAGAAGGCCGGCTTGACGAGTGAAGAAGCCAGGAATGTGGCTGCGCCTTTTGCCGGCGGGAAAAGGGGGAAATGCGGGGCAGTTATGGCGGCGGAGTATGTTCTCCAGCAGGTGAAGAACGCGGATGTCGGCGCAGAAACAGCAGTATTTGAAAGCCGTTTTATTGACGCCGGGAAAGGATCCGTGATGTGTAAAGATCTTCGGGGGAAAACTCCGGGCTCCTGCCGGGCATGTGTGAAAGATGCGGCGCTAATTTTGGAAGAAATGCTGGAACACTAGAAAAGGAGGAAAAGAAAAATGATCCTGTTTACAAGCGGCCTGCGGTTGGCGGAAGCTCTGGAGGTGGCAGAATCAACCGGGGAAACGGAATTGAAAGTATATGTGTTTTATAAAGAATACTATACCGTGGATTTCCCGCTTTTGGAACGGTTTGCGGCAAGTTCAGAGCATTTTGAGTTCATTCGGTCAGACGACGAAGGAATGTTCATGTTCAAGCTGGGGGAGATGAATGCGACGCTGCCTCAGGGAACGGAGATCATGACTTTGTTTTCCGATGATTTCGAGATGCCGGCGTTCCTCGGCGAACGATGGAATCTGAAGCCCTATGCGAAAAAGAAAAAACCGGCGAAGAAGGCTGCTTCCGAACCAAATGGGAAGAAGGGCGA
>JAEESA010000081.1 GCA_016286115.1 Lachnospiraceae bacterium | reverse complement strand
CGTCAAAGCCTCCATCGATCCCATGAACTATGTGGACAAGGTGGTCGTGGCTTACAAGAACCCCGGCAAGAACCTCGGCACTCCCTACATCTCCTCGATGTATTCGGGCATGATGATGGATAAGGGATTATAAAAAGGAAAGCGTTTTCCGAAAGATCTGAAGATCCGGACGCTTTCCTTTTTTGTTTTTTTACGAGTTTTTTCTTATATAGATAATTCCCTTAACAGCACCTCCAGCCTTTTTCCGATCCGGTGATCTTTATTCACCCTTTCATACCCTTTTTCTGCGATCTTTTTCCGCTCTTCCTCGTGTTTCAGGTAATATGCGCATTTCTCCTCCAGCTCCGGAATAGATTCAAAGCAGACCAGCTCTTTTCCGATCTCAAACTGCTCCGCAAGCTCCGCCCGATAGTCGGTCATGAGAAACCCCCTCGCCGCAAGAACATCATAGATCCTGAGCGGTAAGCCGGTGCGGATATTCGGGATCGTAAAATTCAGATTGACGGCGCTCCGGCGGAAAACCTCCGGCGCCTTCGTCCAATAGTCGACCGACGGGAGACGGCGGATCGGAAGCCCTTCGGCAGGACTGTTGCTGTAAAGAACGGTATCAAACCGCGCGGATAGAGCCGATAAAGCGCGGATCCTCATCTCCGAAGCCGCCTTGAAACCGAGGACCGTCGATGAAAAGACCAGGGCCAGATCCGAGAACGACCCTTCCGTTTTCTCCAGCGTAAAGATCTCCCCGATCCGAAAGAGGATGTCCGGTGTCAGCAGGACGTCAAAAAGGTTACCTCCGCTGACTGCCAGCTGGGCCTCAATGGCCGCATCCAGATACCCCTTCAGGTAATCGTCCATCTGTCCTTCCAGCTCGTCATATGTGTTTTTTTCATACAGGCTGCCGATAAAGGCGACCTCAGAAAGCCGGTCCGCAGGCGCGCCTTTCAGCATTTCATTACTGCGCGCCGGATCAGCTCCGAGCGGAAGATGCCTTAAAAACGGCGCTCCGAAAAGCCGGACCCGCTCCATATCCCCTTTGTCAAAGAAGAAAAGGCGGTTGCAGGAATTTGTGATGCTCCGATGACTCATGCTGATGAGGCAGCTGTCGCAGGTCCAGACCACGTAGGGCACGCCGCATTCCTCGCAGGCGTCTGAAAGCACCCCGAAATAATTGATCGTAAAGAGAAAATCCGGCTTTATTTCCCGAATGCGCTGCACCGCGCCTTCGAAGAAAACCGGATCCTCATCATACGAAGCAGGCTCTCCCTCCAGATAGAAGACTTCTCCTCCCATCCCGGCAAACCCCTCCGTCACGTCTCTGTAATTATAGGATTTCCAGCGATAGACCAGGATCTTCATGCCTTATGCCCCGATAATATAACGCACAACGATATCCGCGCTGACCGCAAGCAGAAGGAGGCCGCCGATCAGATAGGCCTTCGTTTTCAGCGCCGCTCCGTAAAGATACCCGACCACAAAGCCGACCACCGTCATCACGACCGACAACCCCGCAATGATGGGCAGCACGATCGTAAGCCGCGACTCAAGAAAGCCGATTCCAAAACCGGTCAGCAGCGTATAAAGCGTGATGCCGCCGAGCATCTTGATGATCTTTAAGTACGCCACTTTTTCCTGCCGGACCTCTTCGATCTGTGCCTCTTTTTTCGCCTTCCAGAGCATACGGATCCCGAGAAGAATGAACACAGCCGCAGGGATCAGCCGTTCCGCGCGATCCGCATTGGGCCTGATGTCAAGGCTCTTCAGCAGCACGCCGAAATACCTTCCGACGAATAATGCCCCCGTCTGCCAGCCCGCCACCAGAAGCGCGATCATGATCATTCTGGGTTTATTGATCCGGGCCAGCTTAGCGCTCTCACACGCTATGGCCCCAAATACATCCAGCGAGAGTGCAACTCCCACCATTAAAAATTCCAACCAGTCCAGCGTCATTTTTGACCTCCAAGCATCTTCAACACATCCTCAAATGAATGATCTCTCACAAAGCGGTACAGCTTCACCATTTCCTCCGGAGATCTCTTCATTCCTTCATCGATCCAGTTCAAAATAAAAAAGCACATGGATCTCGCGTAATAACGAATGATATCCCGCATCGGGAGTTGCTCCAGCTCCTCCTTCGGGTCCCGTTCGTCCACTGCCCTGATCAGAGCGTCTTCCATGCACTTATATACAATGCTCTCAAACGAGTTCTGCCCCTCCAGCTTTCTGGCCCTGGAGTAGAATTCCGCGTCCTTAAGCAATGCTTCATAGATCATCGCCAGCGCTTCATCCGACCGGCTCTTCCCCACCATCGGGTAGATGGGTTCGACCACATCCCGCCGGATGATCCATTCCAAAAGTTCATACTTATCCTGAAAATGGTTATAAAAAGTAGGCCGGATCACACCGGCCAGACTGGTGATTTCTTTAATTGTGATCTTTTCAATGGGGCGTTTCTTGACCAGCTGTTTAAAGCTTTCCGCCAGCTGATCATCCACGCTTTGCGCGGTGCTCATCAGCTCACCTCCACCGTTACAAAATACCCCTTTGCGGTCTCACGGACAGAAAGAACCTTTCCTTCCTTATCCGATATCCGCTCCGAAGGCACGAAATTACCGGACATTGCATATGCTTCGCCCAATGTATAATAGTAGTAATCCGGCCCCGGAAGGCGGGATTCGGTAATGGAAAGCACTTCCCCCTCTTTCACCAGGCCGGGGCGCTCCATTTTAAACTCCACTTCACGCATCTTTGCGCCGTATCTCCTCTTTAACAAAGAATGGTTTATGCTTCTTTCGCTGGGGGATCGCCACAAAGATCCCAACCAAAAACAAAAAGACGAAGGTGGCAAAACGATACAGGATCGCCACCGAACCGGCGGTACCCGGCTCAACAATAACAGAAAACAGCGTAATGAACATATATTCCGTCGCTCCCACGCCGGCCGGCGACGGAATGATAGCTGCCAGCATCACGGACATGGCCGTCACAGCCAGGTATTCCGAAAAGGTCCAGGAATACGCCGGGTTTCCCTGCAGGATCAGGTAGGGGATCGAGCACCAGAAGAACTGTTTGAGCACGTTTTGGGCGATGATCGTCACCACGCGGGCCTTGTTCCCGAAAAGATCCCTCGATCCCATCTCAAAAAGCTGGATCTCACTGTTGATATAATCCACATAACGGTCGATCTTCCCGTTTTTGTTGATCCGCGCAACGAGCTTATAGATCATCTTATGCGCCCGTTTGGAAAGGCAGATAAACAGAAGAAAGGTCACAAGAAGCGTCGTCAGGACAAGCCCCGTGATCAAAAGTCCGCCATACTGGGAATAGTGCGCCAGGAAAAAGGGCAGGTTCACGAACAAAAAAAGGATCGCGATCACCATCATTCCCACTCTGTGGAAAACGTACCCCAGTGTATACATCCCCGTAGCTTTGGAATACTCCACCCCCCGGTCGCTCAGGTAGTGGACCCCGGCGAGCCCGGTCCCGGTCCCGGCCGAAGCCAGCCTGTAAAAACAGGCATACAAAGAACACCCAATCCCGGAGATCAGCGAAAAATCGGGATTGTACACGCGCGCAAGCGTTGTCGTGATCCAGCCATCCACAACCTCGTAAAGGAGTGCAAAAACGCAGATCATAACGATCACCTGTATGGGTGTGTGCCTGATCTCATTCAGGATCGGCTGTCCGAGATCCCGAAATGTATAGATGCTGATCGAGATGAAAAGGACCAGCACCACGAGTTTCAGTATTGTCGTCCACTTGATCTTTTTCTTCTTCATTTCATCAGCGAAAGGATCGATGTTCCGATAGTCCCTTCAGGCTTCTCCACGCCAAAATTTTCTGCCACACTCGCTCCGATCACCGCAAAGGTATCGGTTTCCGGAAGTTCTCCGCTTCCCGTAAAGGAAGGAGACCAGGACAGAAGAAATACTTTTTCTCTCGTATGATCCGTTCCCCGGAACGTGGGATCATTCCCATGATCCGCCGTGATCATCAGAAGATCATCCTCATGCAGCAGCGGCAGGAGTTCGCCGAGCTTCTTGTCAAACCGCTCGATCTCCTCTCCGTACCCTTTCGGATCTCTCCGGTGTCCCCATAACGCATCAAAATCAACCAGATTCACAAAGCACAGGCCTTCCCAGTCATCCCGCTTTGCGATCTCGATCGTCTGCTCCATGCCATGGACAGAAGATTTGGACTTAACCGCCTCCGTAACTCCCTCTCCGACAAAGATATCGTTGATCTTTCCTACGGACAGTACGGAAAAACCGTTGTCCTTCAGCGCGTTCAGCACTGTCGGCCCGGTAGGCTTGAGGGCATAATCATGGCGGTTTGGCGTGCGGACGAACTCTCCCTTCTTCTTTCCGGTGTACGGCCTTGCAATGACCCGCCCCACGCGCCATTCCGGCCGCATCGTCAGGTCTCTTGCGATCTCGCAGTACCGATAGAGCGTCTCCACGCCCATGGTTTCTTCGTTTCCACAGATCTGGAGCACGGAATCCGCAGAAGTATAGACAATGAGCTTACCTTCATTGATCTCCTGCTCCGCCATTTCATCCAAGATCTCCGTGCCGCTGGCCGACTTGTTTCCTATGATCTTCCGTCCGGTCTTCTCTTCCAGTTCCTTGATGAGTTCCGGTGGAAAGCCCGTATCCGTAAAGGTCTGGAACGGTTTCTCCGTCAGGATCCCCATCATCTCCCAGTGGCCGGTCATCGTATCCTTGCCATTGCTCCGCTCTTTCATCGAGCAGTAGTACCCTGCAGGCTTTTCCGCCGGCGCCACCTTATCTATGGGCTTTAAATTTGCAAGTCCGAGCTTCTGCAGCTCAGGGATCTCAAAATGCTCCACCGTGGACGCGATATGCCCGAGGGTATCCGCGCCGGCGTCATTGAAGCGGTCCGCATCCGGCATGGCGCCGATCCCGAGGGAATCCACAACGATCACGAATATTCGCTTGAATCTTCTCATAATCCCTGTTCCTTTACAATCTTAACGATCCTGCTGGTTCCGAGTCTTGAAGCCCCGAGTTCGATGAACTTCTCTGCATCGGCGATGCTTCCGATCCCGCCGGCCGCCTTGATCCTTACGTTTTCTCCCACATTCTCCTTAAACAGCTTCACATCCTCAAAAGTAGCACCCGCCGTCGAGAAGCCGGTCGACGTCTTGATAAAGTCCGCGCCGGACTTCGTCACAATGCCGCAGACCCGGACCTTTTCCTCTTCCGTCAGAAGGCAGGTCTCCACGATCACCTTCAGGATCCGGCCGGAAGCCGCCATGCGGATGTCCCTGATCTCCCTGAGCACATAATCATCCATGCCCGCCTTCAGCGCGCCGACATTGATGACCATGTCGATCTCGTCCGCGCCCTTGGCCACGGCGTCCTTGGTCTCATACACCTTGGTGTCGGTCGTGACGTTCCCATTTGGGAAGCCGATCACCGTGGTGATGTTCATCTTTTCTTCCATGTACTCTCTGGCTGCCTTGATATAGCACGGCGGAATGCAGACCGACGCGCATTCGTATTTGATCGCGTCATCGCACAGCGCCCTGATCTCATCCCAGGTCGCGGTCTGCAAAAGCAGCGTGTGGTCGCAGATCTTCAAAATCTCTTTTACATCCATAATTATTCTCCTTATTGGTTTTCCGGACGGGCCTATCCCTCTAAAGCCGCCGGTCCAAACCCGCGCGGCAGAAGTTCCTCCAGCGTTTTGACAACACAATTTCCGGGCACGTTCGTGCCCATGATGATCCGGAAGGTTTTCGGATCGCAGAATTCCATGAGCACCTGGCGGCAAACCCCGCAGGGCGCGCAGATCGGAAGGTTCTCTGCCGTATCCAACCCGCCGACGACCGCGATCGCTTCGAATTCCTTCACGCCTTCGGAGACCGCTTTGAAAACAGCCGTCCGTTCGGCGCAGTTGGTCGGGCTGTAACCCGCGTTTTCGATGTTGCAGCCCGTATATGTTTTTCCGTTCTTGCAGAGCAGCGCCGCGCCGACTTTATGATGGGAGTAGGGCGCGTACGCGAGCTCTCTGGCTTGAAGCGCCAGGTCGATAAGTTCCTGATCTGTCATAACTGCCTCCTATCGTGAGCCCTTATCATACGGGATACCTTCTGCCTTCGGCGCTCTGGACTTCTTGGACGTAAAGACCAGGACGACCATGGTCACGATATAGGGCAGCATCTGATAGAGCGAGCTCTTGTCCTTTAAGCCTTCCAGTTTGGGCAGGAAGGGGATGGAGGAGTTGTAGGCCGCGATCACCTTAAACAGGGCGAAGATGATCGAAGCGCCCAGGATCGTGAACGGTTTCCAGTTTCCGAAGATCATAACCGCCAGAGCGAGGAAGCCGTAGCCGCCGACACTTGACGAGAAGCCGCTTCCGACTGCGATCACGTAGGCAAGTCCGCCGACACCGCCGAGGAACCCGGAGATCATCACGCCGGCATAACGCATTTTATAGACATTGATCCCGACCGAGTCGGCTGCCTGCGGATGCTCGCCGCAGGCCCGGAGCCGAAGCCCGAATTTGGTTTTATACATCAGGAGCCACGCGATGATGAAAAGAACGATCGCGATCGGCGTTGTCAGGTACTGATACTTGAAGAACAGCGTAGCAAAGAACCCCTGCGTGGGTTCCATCCCGAAGCTCTCCTGTGTGATCCTGATCCAGCTCGGGATCTGGATCGTGGTCTGCCCCTGTCCCTGCACTGCCCAGGTCACCACAACGGCAAACGCGGGAGCAAAGATATTGAGGGCGGTACCGCCGATCGTCTGATCCGCCTTCAGGTTGATGGCCGCAAAGGCCAATAACAGTGAAAAGGCAACGCCTGCGCCTGCGGCGACCAAAATCGCGATCAGCATGGCAAGCTGCGGATAAGCAGGTCCAAATCCGTTTTGATCAAACGCGCGCAGCACGAAGCAGCCGCACAGGGCGCCGATGATCATGATACCTTCCAGCGCCAGGTTGATCACGCCGGAGCGCTCGGCATACATACCGCCAAGAGCCACCAAAAGAAGCGGAACAGCAAAAATTACGGTAAGGCTGATGATATTCGCCAAAACATTCATCTTACGATTCCCCCCTTTCCTTCTTTCCCTTCAGGAGCTTCACAATGAGACCCCGGACCAGAAGGGAGAACGCCGCCAGATAGATGATCACGGCGATCACGATGTTGATCGTTTCCGAAGAGAAGTTGGGCTGCATCGCGGAGCCGCCCACCTTGATATAGCTGATAAACAGGGAACTGAAGATCGTTCCGATGGGGTTCGAGTTCGCGAGCAGGGCGACGGGGATCCCGTCAAAGCCCATCCCGAGGATCGATTTTTCCAGCACGTACTGGATCGTGCCGGCCAGATAGTAAAGGCCGCCGCCGAGCCCGGACAGAGCGCCCGCAATGATCATCGAGGATACGATATTGCGGTTGGCGTTGATACCGGCATAACGGGAAGCTTCTTTATTCATGCCGCAGGCCTTCAGTTCATAGCCGAAGGTCGTCTTCTGCAGGATGAACCACATCAGGATCGCCACGCCGATCGCGATGAACACGCTGATGTTGATCCAGGAAGAATTTCCGAAGAGCTTATCCAGCCCCGCCTTCGGGATGATCGCCGAAGGATTCGCCGTGGCGAGCGCCGCCGTACGGTCGGAATTACTGGCGCCCCAGGCCGAAGCCAGCATCAGCGGCATATTCGCCAGACACAAATTGACGAGGAACATGCCGATCCAGTTGAACATGATAGAAGTAATAACTTCGTTTACATTAAACAGCGCCTTGAAGAGACCCGGGAAGATCCCCCAGATCGCGCCGCCGAGGCAGGCCAGGAGCAGACACACTCCGCACGGGAGCTGAAACAGGATCGCTCCCATCAGCGCGAAGAACGCGCCCATCGTGAACTGTCCCGAAGCGCCGATATTGAAAAGTCCCGTTTTAAACGCAAAGCCCACGGACAAACCGCACATCATCAGCGGCGCCGCCTGATAGAGCACCTTTCCGAACTGATCCAGATTGGAAAACCCGGTCCCGAGCATCGCGCCGATACCGATCCCGGCTTTTTCAGGATTTAAGATCAAAAGCAGGATAAAACCCACGAGGAGGCCAATCACGATGGAGATTACCGATGCAAGGATCTGGATCAGCATGGTGTTGTCCGCAAGTCTTTTCTTCTCTTTCATGCCGATGCCCCTCCTTCCTCTGTTCCTTCTGCGCCGCCTGCCATAAACAGGCCAAGCTCCTGCAGGTCCGTTTCGAAGAAATCACCGACGATCTCTCCCTCAAACATGACCAATGTCCGGTCTGCGAGGGCAAGCACCTCATCCAGCTCCAGCGAGACTAAAAGAACCGCTTTTCCGGCATTTCTCTGCTTCACGAGCTGCTCATGAATGTATTCGATCGCTCCGACATCCAGGCCTCTGGTCGGCTGCACCGCGATCAAAAGCTCCGGATTTTTATCGATTTCTCTGGCAACGATCGCCTTCTGCTGATTTCCGCCGGACATGGAGCGCGCCACTGTGACCGGGCCCTGGCCGGAGCGGACATCAAACTGTTCGATCAGCCGTTCCGCGTATTTTCGTACCTCATTTTTCCGAATGACGCCGTGATTCTGGAATTCCGGCTCATAATAGCGCTGCAGCACCAGGTTCTCCTCCAGCGAATAATCCAGGACCAAGCCGTGTTTATGCCGGTCCTCAGGAATATGGCTCATGCCGAGCTTACTCCGTTCCCGGATCGGCGCATGCGTGATATCTGTCCCGCATAACGTGACCTTTCCTTCCTTAACTTCCTGCAGCCCGGTCAGGCCGTAGACCAGCTCCGTCTGACCGTTGCCCTCAATTCCGGCAAGGCAGACGATCTCTCCGCGGCGGACCTCGAAGGAAACACCCTTGACGGCGTTATTTGCATGCCGTTTGCTGCCGATGACCAGATTTTCAACGGAAAGGATCACCTCTCCGGCTTCTTTCTTTTCCTTATTTACCGTAAAGTTGACGTTCCGGCCTACCATCATCTTCGACAGTTCTTCTTTGGTAGTAGCCGCAATATCAACGGTTCCCATGTACTTTCCTTTTCGCAGCACGGAACAGCGGTCCGAAACCGCCATGATCTCCGCCAGCTTATGGGTGATGAAGAGAATACTCTTTCCCTCTTTTTTGAAGCCGCGCATGATCTCCATGAGTTCATCGATCTCCTGCGGCGTCAGTACGGCTGTCGGTTCGTCAAAGATCAGGATCTCATTATCCCGGTACAGCATCTTCAGGATCTCCACCCTCTGCTGCATCCCCACCGAGATATCCGAAACATAGGCATCCGGATCCACCTTCAGCCCATACTTTTCCGACAGCGCCATTACTTTTTTCCGAGCGGCATCATACTGCAGGAACCCGTGCTTTGTATCCTCAACACCGAGGATGATATTATCCAGTACGGTAAAGCATTCCACCAGCTTAAAATGCTGATGCACCATCCCGATCCCAAGCCGGTTGGCATCATTGGGGTCCTTGATCCGAACTTCCTTTCCGTCCTTTTTGATCACGCCCTGTTCTGCCTGATACAGACCGAAAAGCACGCTCATCAGCGTACTCTTGCCGGCTCCGTTCTCCCCAAGCAAAGCATGGATCTCGCCTCGCTTCAACTGTAGTGTAATGTCATCATTGGCTTTGATCCCGGGAAATTCCTTGGTGATATGAAGCATTTCTATCACATATTCCTCTGACAAAACCGCACCCCCCCTTCCAGATAGACATAGTTAAATTCATTATAATAAAAAAATCCCTCCCCCGCAAGGGGAAGGGATTTCTGATCCTGTCAGATTAAATTACTCCTGAACATCCACAGAGATCTGAGATACGGAAGCTGCGATATCCGCATCGATATTGTTGTCCACAACGAGAGATCCGCTGGACAGGGAAGAGAACAGAGTATCGTACTGTTCCTGTGTGAAGGTGGTGAACTGAGAGCTTTCCATCGGAAGGCCAACGCAATCCTGCGCAGCACCGAGCTTTGTCTCTTTTCCTGCGTATGCGCTGCTGAACTTCCAGCCGTTTTCTTCGCAGTCTGTCAGAGCAAGGATAACAGAGTTGGAAAGAGCCTTCATAGCAGAGGTGATGATCAGCGGGCTTTCAGCGCTCTGGTCAACGTCAACACCAATGACCTTGCCGTTGTTGGCTTCTGCAGCTGCAAGTGCGGAAAGATAGATGCCGCCGCCGCAAGCGAATACAACTTCGGTGCCTTCAGTGTACCAGCTGTCCATCTTTGCCTTGATATCGTCGGTCGGAGCGAAGCCGCCGCAATACCAGTATTTGATGTTTACGCCGTCAATGCTGTTGTCCTTTGCAGCCTGCTCTGCGCCCTGCACAAAGCCGTAGCCGTAACGGATAACTGCCGGAACTGCCATACCGCCAAGGAAACCAAGTTCCTTATATCCATCGGTAACTGCTGCATAACCTGCAAGATAGCCAGCCTGCTCTTCCTGATAAGTGATCAGAGCGGTGTTGCTCTGCGGATTCTCAAGGTCACCGGTGGATACGTCAAGAGCGATGAACGGTACATCCGGATATTTCTCCTGTGCTTCGGCAAGAGCTGCGCCGAAAAGATAACCGGCCATAACGATCGCCTTTGCTCCGTCCTTAACCGCATTATCCATCTGCTCGACACGGGCTGCATCGGAGTCTTCCGACGGTTGATAGTAGTTTGCTTTCAGACCGTGGTCTTCAGCATACGTCTGTACGCCAGCCCAGGAATACTGATTGAAGGAATGGTCGTCGATGTTTCCTACGTCTGTGATGAACGCAATATCGGTCGTGCCGCCGCCGGTCACTTCCTGAACGCCATCGGCAACTTCTTCTTTCACTTCCTCTACTGCTTCGGAAACAGTATCCTTTACTTCCTGTGCTGTCTCCTTTGCGGCTTCAGCTACTGCGTTTGCCGCCTGCTGCGCTGCGCCTGTACCGCAGCCTGCCATGGAAAAGAGCATGGCACCACAGGTAACTAATGCTACAAGTTTCTTTTTCATAATTTTCCCCTTTCTCGGTTTTTATATTACCACGGCACATTATACCCCGAAGCTTCTAATATTTCAAGAAGCGCTTTTTTTGTCGTCCGCGATCAGCTTTTTGACCGCTTCCACGCAGGTTTGGATCGCCGGAGCCGTGTCGTGTACCTGTTTGTTCGGGAGTCCTTTTTTCGCTCTTTCCTGATTAGCGACAACAAGGAAGCAGGATCCCACCCGTACCCGGAGGAAGCTTCCCGCGATGAAAAGCGCCGCGGATTCCATTTCGGAAGCAAGGCAGCCCATGCGGATCCAGGCCTGCCATTTATTCTCCAGTTCATAAGAAACCGGCATGACCTCCGGTTCATGCTGGCCGAAAAAGCTGTCCTTGCACTGGACCACGCCCACATGATGCCGGAACTTCAGTTCCTCTGCAGCCGCGATCATCGCGTTCATAACTTTCACATGCGGCACGGCCGGATACTCGATCGGCGCAAACTCCCTGCTTGTGCCTTCCATGCGGATCGCGCCGCTGGCGATCACGACATCACCGCCCTCGACCTCCTCCTGCATTCCACCGCAGGTCCCGACGCGTAAAAACGTATGGGCACCGCATTTCGAAAGCTCCTCGATCGCGATCGAGGCGGAAGGACCGCCGATGCCGGTGGACGTTACGGAAACCTTTTCTCCGAGGAGCGTTCCGGTATACGTCACGTATTCCCGGCTGTCCGCCACGAATTTCGGATCGTCAAAGTATTGCGCGATCTTTTCACAGCGTTTCGGGTCTCCCGGCAGGATCACATATTTTCCGATATCCTCCGGTCCCACGCCGGTATGATACTGCTTTCCCGAGCCTTCCGTATAATCAACCATTCTTAACCCTCCAAATCCCTGAAATGAAACTGTTTTCTGCCTTCCGCGTAATCCGCGACGATCTGTCCTTTTCCTTCCAGAAGGTATTTGTAAGTCACCAGGCCTTCCAGCCCCACGGGCCCTCTGGCGTGGATCTTTCCTGTGGAGATCCCGACCTCGGCCCCAAAGCCGTACCGGAAGCCGTCGGCAAACCGCGTAGATACGTTTTTATACACGCCCGCCGAATCCACTCTTTGGCAAAAATACGCCCATGCCGCATCATCCTCTGTCACAATGCCGTCGGTGTGATGGGAACCGAAACGGTTGATATGATCGACAGCATCCTGCAGAGATGCAACGATTTTGACGGAAACAATATAATCAAGATACTCTGAAGACCAGTCGTCGTCAGAGGCGGGATGGCAGGCAATCAGCTTCTGTACTTCTGCGTCTCCTCTGATTTCAACATTGGCCTCGGTGAACAGGCCGGACAGTTCCGGCAGAACAGCGGGGGCGATGTCCCGGTGAACGAGCAGAGTCTCCATGGCGTTGCATACGGAAACGTTCTGGATCTTGCTGTCAAGAGCAACTTTGATCGCGATCTGCGGATCCGCGTCACGATCAATATATACATGACAGATTCCGTCCGAATGTCCAAGGACGGGGATACGGCTGTTATCCATAATATAACGGA
>JAEESA010000080.1 GCA_016286115.1 Lachnospiraceae bacterium | reverse complement strand
GGCCAGCGCGGCGGCAAGGACGGATGATCTCTTTTTGCTCACGAACAGTTTAAAATGTTCCAATGTTTTTACCTCCCTAATTCAAAAATGATGAACCGGGGCAGCCGTGGGAGTTTTTGAAAAAGAACAGATCACCCTCCTATCGGCATATACCCGATACTGATATTGATATCCTGTGCGTAGTTCCCGAAGGTCTTCCCGAAGATCGTAAGCCCTCCGACGTGTTCCGCGTCATCCTCCACGGCGAAACGGAATGTGATCTTGCTGGTGCTGGTCAGGTTGAATTCCCCGATCTTGACCTCCGAGATCTTGAGACCGTCGATGAAGGTGCCGTAGCGGTTGATGACCAAAAGCTTTAAGAGCCCGTATTGGTTCCAGATGCGATCCCACCAGTCCGGCGTGAAGATGCCGCGTACATCGGCGTAGTCCCCGGGCGATGTCCATTTGCCGAGATATGTGTCGTTAAGGTAGAAGCTGATGTCACTCGGCCAGTTGCTGTTACTCCCGGGCGCCTCGGAAGAGACCTCCGCGGAGATCATGATCTCGGTGATCTTCATATCCTGCGGGATAAAGTTCGGAAGATCGTATTCCACATACCCTTTGGTAAACCATAAAATGTCGGCGTTGAAGCGGTCCGGGTGCGAGAAGTACCGGGGGTCGTCCACTTCGCCAATGATGTCCTCCGGCGTAGAGAGCCCGCAAGTCGGGTAAACCTTGCAGCTGGAGTACTGTCCGACGCGAAGGGCTGCCTGGAAGAGGTTTTCCGCGGGATCCTTCTTTTCCAGGTCGATCAAAATCTTATCGACATGGACTGAGCAGATCTTCTGATTACCGTGGCTCGCTGTTTCATTAGATGTAGTGACGAGGCCGCAGGACTCCAGTTTCTTAATATGAGAAGTCAACGCGCCGTTGGTGATGTTCAAGCGGGAAGCGAGTTCATTCATATTCATTCCCTGTTCCGCGAGAAGAGTGCGAATGATCTCGATCCGGACTTCGGATCCGAGGGCTTTATAGAGTTCCAGCCCATCTTCTAAGTTCTCAATATGAAGCATGGTCTTTTCCTCCTTGATGTTTGAGATTCTAGTAAAATAATTTAGGTCAATGACCGTCCATATTTGTGCTTATATCATAAAACAACAAAGTAAAAAGGTCAATATTTATTTTAGTAAAATCTAAAATTATTTTACGAAAAATAAATGATGTGACATTTTCGTTGTGTTTTTGTCAGAAAGGAAAGAGGTTTAGTATAAAATCACTAAAACATGACGAGGCAATTTATAACATTTGATGAAAAGCTAAATTATTTCAAAAAAATCTAAAATAGTCCTTGACTTTGCATGTGCCTTCATTTATGATGCAGACATGAGGTCACGAACTTGCCTCAGAAACCGTAAACAGTTTTTCAAATATTGGGAGGAATGGATTATGAAGAAGAAACTTGTCGGTATGCTGCTTACCGGCGCGATGGCCGTAAGCATGCTCGCGGGTTGCGGCAACAACGGCGGAGCGGCTGCTCCGGCTGCAAACAATTCGGACGCTGCCGCGGATGCGGCTGCTGAAGCTGCTGTGGGTGAGGCTGTAGCAGATGCGCTCGTGGAAGAAGCAGTGGATGAGGCAGTGGATGAGGCTGTCGCGGAAGAAGCTGCAGAAGAAGTTGTGGAAGAAGCAGCGGAAGAAGTCGAAGCCGTTACCGATACCACCGGCCCGGAAGACGGAACACCGCTTGAGCTGTGGACATTCGTGGAACTCCACGGAACCTTCTATCGCGATATGTGCGATAAGTGGAACGAAGAGAACCCGGACAAGCCGATCCGCCTGACCACAGTTACCTATCCTTATGGTGATATGCATCAGAAGATGATCATGAGCTTACAGACCGGAACCGGCGCACCGGACATCTGCGACGTCGAAGTCGGACAGTTCCCGAACGTTGTGGCTTATGAAACAGCCGGCCTGGTACCGCTGAATGACTGGATCACTCCTTATAAAGATACGATGGTGCAGTCCAGACTGGATACCTACGCAGGAGCAGACGGAAACTACTACGGCGCTCCGTTCCATGTAGGCGCAACACTGATGTATTACAACCTTGGCGCGATGGAAGAAGCCGGACTTTCACAGGCAGACATCGATGCAGTTAAGACCTGGGATGACTGGGCAGCACTTGGTGAGAAATATCTTGCGGCGATCGGAAACGAAGAAGGCAAATACTGGACCTCTGTTGACACAGGCGGAACAGACTGGATCTGGCTCTCGATGTCAGAGCACGGCGAAGACTGGACCGGCGGTTTCGAAGGCCCGGCGAACGTACAGCTTGACAGTGTAAAGAAGATGCTGACCATGCAGCAGGGCTGGCTGGATTCCGGACTGGCGGAGATCTCTCCCGACGGACATGTTGACCTTGAAGCAGGCTTCCAGAACATCCTTGACCACAACATCGTCTCCTTCCCGAAGGCAGCATGGTACATGAGCCGTTTCCTGAACTACATGCCTGAAGAAGCCGGCAACTGGTATCTGACTCCCTGCCCGGTATTCAGCACAGACCAGAAGTGCTCAGTCGGTATCGGCGGTACCGGTACGGTTGTTTCCGCACAGTCTGCAAATCCGGATCTTGCTGCAGAATTCGTCTGCTGGGCAAAGATGGGTGAAGAAGGCGAGCAGTACATCTGGGATAACCTCGGATTTGACGTCTGCAACACCGCTCTCTGGAGCCAGGATTCATTCGCACATGACGATGCGAACCAGTACAATCAGTTCTTCCGCAACTATCCGTATGATGTTCTTGAAAGCATCAAGGACCAGATCGGCAAGATCTCTGTTGTAGCGATCAGCCCGACGATCAATGATTACTTCTGCACCACAACGGCCAATGAAGTGCTTGAGATGGGTATGGATGTAGACGAAGCTCTGCAGGAACTGCAGGATGCGGTTGATCTGGAACAGTAAAAAGTTTGAAGAAGCCATAAAAGCTTGATCTTCATAGGGGCTGTCGATACGCAAGGCAGCCCCTTATGTATAGGCTCTGGGAAAAGAAGTTACTGTTTATTGCCGAATTGCGCACCCGCTGCACAATTACGGCCCAATGAGGTAGTGGCAGTAACAGTAACAAAAAGAGGGGTGAAACAGTGGAGAAGAAAAAAAATATCTTTTCAAGATTCTTATATTCGCAAAAGGGAGCTCCCTTCATTTTTGTGCTTCCTTTTATCCTTACCTTCTGTATCTTCTGGATCTATCCGATGCTCAGTACGGTCACCATGAGTTTCCAGAACATCAAACCGACCGGAGCAGAGTGGGTAGGTGTTGAGAATTACGCAAAACTATTAAAAGACAATGTCTTTCATCAGGCAGTCGGTAATTCCATGTTATACATGGTACTGACTCTGGTTCTTCTGATCCCGTTCCCGATGTTATGGGCGGTGCTTATTGACAGCAATCTGGTCAAGGCAAAGGGCGTCTGGAAGGCGATCATGTATATACCGGCGCTGACCTCCGTCGTGATCTCGGGTACCTTGTTCCGGCTTATGTTTTCCGAGTACAAGACCGGGTTGATGAACCAGATCATGTCGTTCTTTGGCCATGATTCCGTCAAATGGCTGAAGATGTATCCGACAGCATACTTTGCGCTTTTGCTTTTGTGCTGCTGGAGATGGACGGGTGTAAATACTTTGTACTTCATGTCCGGTTTGAAAAATATCGACACTGCGCTTTATGAATCGGCAGATATCGACGGGGCGACACCCTGGCAGAAATTCCGCTATGTGACGATCCCGCTCTTAAAACCAACGATCATCTATGTGTTGACGATCTCTGTGTACGCAGGTTTGGCCATGTTCCTCGAGAGCTTCATGTTATGGGCCGGCAACTCATCGCCCAATAATATCGGCTTAACCATTGTGGGTTACCTCTATAAACGAGGGATAGAAAAGAATCAGATGGGGTACGCGTCAGCCGTGGGGCTTGTGCTCCTGGTGGTTGCACTCGGTATCAATATGGTGCAGCTCATTGCCACGGGAACATTCAAGAAGGAGGAGGAAAAGTAGATGGCCGGCACAGCAAAGCAGGCAGCGCCTGCAAAGGTATATCATCGTAAAAAAATCGGCGGAAAAAAGCGTACTGTCCTTTCTATCGTGGCAACCGCTTTCTTCGCACTCTTATCCGCGCTGATCGCTTTTCCGCTTCTGGCAGGATTTCTGGCTTCGTTTCGGCCGGGGCGTGACCTGATCCGAAAAGGCCTTTCCATTGACCTGGATCCTTCGACGATGAGCCTCGATAACTACATTTATCTTTTCGGCGGAAACGGCGGAAAAGAGGACTCGGCGAAGTACTTCATGTGGTTTAAGAACAGCCTCCTGCTGACATTGATCACAGTGGTCGGAACCTTACTCATCTGTTACTTTGTGGCGTACGGGCTTTCGATGTATAACTTCAGAATGAAGAACCTCCTGTTCTTCCTCGTCATCGCCACAATGATGGTACCGTTTGAAATACTGATGCTGCCACTTTATCAGGAAGTCATCAATCTGAAGCTTATCGACACGACCTGGGGCGTGATCCTGCCCGGCCTGTGCGCGCCCGGAACGATCTTTTTCTTCCGACAGTACATGCAGGGTTTGCCAAAAGAACTATTGGATGCCGGCCGTATCGACGGGGCTAACGAGTATCGGATCTGCGTGCAGATCATGATGCCGATCACAAAGCCGGCGTTCGCTTCCATGGCCATCCTTTGTGCCATGGGTGCATGGAATAACCTGTTGTGGCCCATGCTGGTGTATCGTTCCAGTAACAAGTTTACACTGCCGATCGGTTTGAATACGCTTCTTACTCCTTATGGGAATAACTATGATGTGCTCATCGCCGGATCCATGTTCTCCATCATTCCGGTTCTGGTGGTCTTCCTGATCTTCCAGAAATACCTGATCGATGGTATGACGGCAGGGGCTGTCAAAGGATAGGAAGGGATGGCTATGGATAACAGATTGGAATACAACAAACCTTGGATCCTACAGCGCGCTGATCCTTATGTATACCTCCATACAGACGGAAATTATTATTTCACAGCCTCGGTTCCCGCCTATGACGGGATCCGGCTGCGGCGCGCTTCATCACTGGCCGCTTTGCCGGAAGCTGAGGAGAAGGAGATCTGGCATAAACACGGATCCGGTATCGAAAGCAAACATATCTGGGCCCCGGAGCTGCATTACCTGGATGGAAAATGGTACATCTATTTCGCGGCGGGAGAGGAAGAGGATATCTGGAAGATCCGGCCCTATGTTTTGGAATGCGAGGATCAGGATCCGATTGAAGGCACGTGGAAGGAGCTTGGCAAAATGCAGAGGGCTAAAGAGGACGAGTTTTCTTTTGAAGCGTTTTCTCTGGATGCCACGGTCTTTGAAAACAAAGGAAAAAGATACTTTGTATGGGCGGAAAAGACAGGCGTCGGCAAGCAGATCAGCAATCTCTACATCGCTGAAATGGAGACGCCGAACCGCTTAAAAACCGTACAGGTCATGCTGACAACGCCGGATTATGCGTGGGAAAGAGTGGGCTTTTGGGTGAATGAAGGCCCGGCCGTTCTCCACAGCAAAGGAAAGATCTATCTTACCTATTCCGCGAGCGAGACCGGTACACCCTACTGTATGGGGATGCTGACGGCGGACGAAAACAGCGATCTTTTGGATCCGGCATCCTGGACCAAGGAACGGATGCCCGTCCTGGCAACGGATGAGAAAAAGGAGATCTACGGTCCCGGGCATAACTCGTTTACTGTAGATGAGGAAGGAAATGTGATCCTCGTCTATCATGCAAGAAAGGAAAGCCATATCGAGGGCGATCCTTTGTACAACCCGAACCGCCATGCCCAGCTGATGAAGGTGAAGTTCACCGAAAGCGGGCGGCCTGTTTTTTCATATGAGGAATGAAAGTGACGAAAAAAGATGAAGAATAGGACGAAAAAAACGGGAGAATTAATGGCAGGATTTTTAGCGGCATTTGCCCTTATCGGCGGCTGCGGAAACCAGGCGGCGTCTCTTCCCGCGGAACTGCCGGGGGAAGAGATCAAAACCGGTGCCTTCAGCGCAAACGCGTCGCTCCATGACCCATTTATCATTGAAGGGGAGGATGGCCTTTTCTACTGCTATGGCTCCCATATGACAGCCGCGACTACTGCGGATCTGAAGACCTTCAAGATGTGGGGCGACGGAGTAAAGGAAAATAACCCGATCTACGACAATCTGATCGAAGAACCCTTTGACGCGTTTGCCTTTGTCGGAAAGAACAGCGACAAATGGTATTCGGTGTGGGCGCCCAGCGTGATCTATAACGAGACGACGAAGGAATATGTGATGTATTTCTGCACAACATCTTCCTACATCATGTCTGACTTATGTTACGCTACCAGTAAAGAGATCGGCGGGCCGTATCACTATCAGGGAACGGTTCTTTATTCCGGTTTCACCAAGCCCAACGCGCCGAAGACAAATTATTACGAGATCATGGGAGAGGACAAGATGGTCCGGGAACGCTATATCAACGTGGCCGGATTTAATAATCAGTACTATCCCAATGCCATTGACCCGGCGATGTTCTATGACAAGGACAAGAGGTTATGGATGGTCTACGGTTCCTGGTCCGGCGGGATCTTCCTTTTGGAACTGGATCCGAATACAAACGAACCGATCCATCCGGAAACAGATGATGAAAACGAAGTAGACAGATATTTCGGAAAGCGCCTGGTGGGCGGATTCCACCATGCGATCGAAGGCCCGTACATCCACTATGATGAGGGCAGCGGTTATTACTATCTCTTCCTGTCCTACGGGCAGCTGCAGCAGATGGGTGGCTATCAGATCAGGGTGTTTCGGAGCAATAAACCCGACGGCGTCTACACGGATGCTTCGGGCAGCACGCTTGGGATCAACGGGGACCTTAATCATTTTGAGGATTACGGGACAAAGCTGATGGGGAATTACTCGCTCCCGTCACTGGCGCAGACCTATATGGCCCCCGGCGGGCAATCCACCTTCGTGTCCGATAATAAACTATATATCGTTTATCACCAGCGGTTTAAGAAGATGGATGAATACCATGAGCCGCGGGTACACCAGATGGCGATCAATAAGGAAGGATGGCCCTGCATCTTCCCCTTCGCTACAAACGGGGAAACGCTTTCGGAAACAGGGTATCGGAAAGGCGATCTTGACGGTACGGTTTATCTTTTAGACCACGGCCTGGCGATCGACGCAAAGGTGAATGAGGCAGTGGAGTGTGAGTTCGCGGACGGGCAGATCAAAGGCGGCCTTACCGGCACTTATACGATCGAAGAAGGAACGAATTTTGCGGATATTACCATTGACAATGTGACTTACCACGGCGTCCTCGTGGAAATGATCGATGAGGCAGGAAATAATACCTTCTGTTTCAGCGGGATCGGGGATAATAACCACTCGTTATGGGGAGTGAAATATTTGCAAAACAGGGATGAGGCATAACGAAGGCTTCTGTATTGCTTTAGGGGGGTAAAAAAGTGGCAAAATTTTTCAGTTATGAAGGTAGATTTTCACAGGTCATCAACAAGGCCGTAGATATAGTGGTCATCAGCTTTTTATGGCTGCTCTGCTGCCTGCCGGTGTTTACGGTCGGCGCTTCCACAACGGCGTTGTTCACTGCAGTCCGCCAGGTGCTGCGGGAGAACAGGGGCTACAGCTTCCGGAATTTCTTTGCGGCCTTCAAGTCGAACTTTAAGCAGTCCACAGGGATCTGGATGATCTTTTTTGCCATCCTGTTCGTGCTGACTGCCGACCGGCTGATTTTGGTCAATATGTTTTTACCCACCGGCTCCTGGATCGGCTCTCTTCATATCGTATTTACGATCCTGACCTTCTATGTGGCTGTCTGGGCGGTTTACACCTTTGCCTATGCCGCGCGGTTCGAGCAGGACTGGAAGGGCGTGATGAAAAACGGCGCCATTCTTTCCATCGTCTGCTTACCCTGGTCACTTCTCATGGCCGTCATGCTGAGCCTTGGCGTATGGGTCGTTGTCAATATCTCTCCGATCTATACCTTCATATTCCCGGCGGCCTATGCCTGGATCTTTTCGATCATACTGGAAAGGGTGTTCCGCCGCATCATGACGGAAGAAGACCGGGAGAAGGTAGAAGAAGAGGATAAACTGAATAAGTAAGACCCGGATGATTGCACTTTTTTTGCGCAGGGCCTACAATGGGGGAAACACGTTGACCGGCGTTTCTACAGGGGATCGTGATGGAAGAGAATACCCGAAGAATCTGTAAGCGGTGCCTGCTCCGGGATCTGGCGGAAGAGGACCAAAAGGACCTTTCGAAATATCTTGCAGCGATCAAAGAGCCGGATCGGGCGCCGGAAAAACAATATGAAGAACGGCTCTTAGTCTGCCGCGAATGCGACCTCCTGACGGAGGCGACCTGCCTTGCCTGCGGCTGTTATGTGGAGATCCGCGCGTATGCGAAGGCGGCACGATGCCCGAAAAAGAAGTGGTGAACTATGAGGAAGGAAGGCCTGTTTTCGTTATGAATGAAACAAGAACATTTCCGATTCGGTTGAGTAAGATCCGGATCGATGACCGGTTTTTTAACCGCTATACGAAGCTTGTCACAAAAGAGATCATTCCCTATCAGTGGAAGGTCCTAAACGACCTCGAACCGGAGGCGGAGAAGAGCCGCTGCATCGCGAATTACAGGATCGCGGCGGGAGAAGAGGAAGGGGAGTTTTACGGCTTTGTTTTTCAGGATTCCGACCTCGCGAAATGGCTAGAAGCCGTGGCGTATTCCCTGTCTTATGAGGATAATCCGGAACTGAAAAAGACAGCGGATGAAGCGATTGCCCTTGTGGAAAGGGCGCAGCAGAAGGATGGCTATTTAAACACATATTTTACGGTCAAGGAACCCGGGAAACAGTTCACGAATCTGAGAGAAGGGCATGAATTATATTGCGCCGGCCATATGATGGAAGCGGCGGTAGCTTATTATGAAGTCACGGGAGAGGATAAACTGCTGAAGATCATGGAGAAAATGGCGGATCTGATCGTCAAAACCTTCCATGAAGATAAGTATAAAACAGCGGCGCCGGGGCATCAGGAGATCGAGATCGGCCTGGTCAAAATGTACCGCGTGACGAAAAAGAAAGAATACCTCGATATGGCAAAGGCCTTTATCGACCGCAGGGGGACGGAGCCGAATTACCTTGTTCACGAGCATGAAGATCCGGGATGGACAGATGTGTTTCATAATCCGGATCCGTTTTTTCCCGACTATTCACAGTGCGATGAACCGGTGAGGCAGCAGAAAACGGCGCGCGGCCATGCGGTGCGGGAAGTGTATATGCTATGCGCGATGGCGGACCTTGCGTTTTACTACCGGGACGAGGAGTTATTTGACGCCTGTGAGACACTTTATGACGATATCGTAAACCGCCAGATGTATCTGACCGGCGGGATCGGTTCGAGCGGGCTGTATGAGCGCTTCACCGTGGATTATGACCTGCCCAATGACAGGAATTATTCCGAGACCTGCGCTTCGATAGGGCTTGCGCTTTTCTGCCGCAGGATGGCGGAGATCACGGGAGATACGAAGTACATAGAAACGATGGAAACGGCGCTTTATAATACCGTTCTCAGCGGCATCGGCCTTGACGGAAAAAGCTTTTTCTACGTGAACCCGATGGAAGTGGAGCCGTCGCATTGCCTGCCGCACAGTTCGCTCCAGCACGTGAAGAGCGTGCGCCAGAAATGGTTCGGCTGCGCCTGCTGCCCGCCGAATATCGCGAGAACGCTGGCGTCGCTCGGAGAGTATGTTTGTTTTACGAAGGAAAATGAAGTCTATCTGAACCTTTTTCTCGGCTGCTCATTTTCCGTGGAATTTGAAGGGAAAAAAGTGGACTTTACCGTGGAAACGGATATGCCTTACCGCGGCAGGACGCGTATTCATGTAAACAATCCCGAAAACGCAAACGGGACGTTGTTCCTTCGGATCCCGTCTTATGCAAAAAAGGCAGAGCTTACGGACGGAGAAAATGTGGTTACTTTGAACCCCCAAAAAGGGTATCAGAAGATCGAGATCAAAGAGAAAGAGCATGACCTTTCTCTGCAGTTTAAGATGCCGGCGGAATACATCTATGCGGATCCGAATGTGAGCGCAAATGTCGGCCGTGTGGCGGTGAAAAAAGGGCCGCTTGTTTACTGTATGGAAGAAGCGGATAACGGAACCGGCCTGTCCCGGTTTTTCGTAGATACGAGGATCTCGATCGTGGAGGACTATGACGAGGATCTTTTCGGCGGCACCATGGTGATCACGCTGGCAGGGGAGAAGCTGATGCCGTATGAAGAAGAGGGTTCTTTATACAGAACCGAAATGCCGCGGCGGAAAAACGCCGAGGCCAGGCTGATCCCGTACTGCCTGTGGGGGAACCGCAGGACCGGCGAAATGCTGGTCTGGATCCGGACAAATTTTTAAGGTGTGATCGGACAAATGGTCGGTGCGTGCTGCGGTCATTTATGATATGATGTGTGAAGATATTTTTTTGTAATAATTTTTTAACGGAGGGAGAAAAAATGGCGAAGCTGGTGATCAACGAAAACAAAAAAATGGGGAGGATCGAGCCGGAGATCTACGGACATTTTTCGGAGCATCTCGGAAGATGCATCTACGAAGGCCTGTATGTCGGCGAGAATTCAACCATTGCCAACGTGAACGGGATGCGTACGGATGTCGTGGAGGCTCTGAAGGAGATCCAGGTGCCTGTGCTCCGGTGGCCGGGCGGCTGCTTTGCAGACGAATATCACTGGAAAGACGGGATCGGCGAAAAGAGCACCCGTAAAAAGATGATCAATACGCATTGGGGCGGCGTTGTGGAAGACAACAGCTTTGGTACGCATGAATTTATGGAATTATGCCGCCAGATCGGCTGCAAGACCTACATCAACGGAAATGTCGGCAGCGGAACGGTACAGGAAATGTCGGAATGGGTCGAATACATGACCTTTAACGGCGTGTCTCCGATGGCGGATCTTCGGAAGGCGAACGGCCATGAAGAACCCTGGAAGGTGGACTATTTCGGTGTCGGAAACGAGAACTGGGGCTGCGGCGGAAACATGATGCCTGAGTACTACGCAAATCTGTATCGGAGATATCAGACCTATGTGCGTCAGTATGATGAGAAGAACCCGATCAAGAAGGTTTGCTGCGGTTCCAATGATAACGATCTTCGCTGGACCGAAGACGTATTGAGGACCTGCTTCGATCATGCACAGCCGCAATTCCACGGCTTCATGGATCTGCTGTCGCTTCATTACTATGTCTTCCCCGAAGGCTGGGATATCAAGGGCAGCGCTACGGATTATACGGACGAACAGTGGTACAAGACCCTGAACAAAGCGTATTTGATGAACGACCTTGTGGAGCATCACGGCACCATCATGGACAAGTACGATCCCGAAAAGAAGATCGGAATGTCTGTGGACGAATGGGGCACCTGGTTCACAGTCGAACCGGGAACAAATCCGGGCTTCTTATACCAGCAGAGCACGGTCCGCGACGCGCTTGTGGCCGGCATCACCTTAAACATCTTCAACAAGCACTGCGACCGCGTGAAGATGGCCTGCATCGCCCAGATGGTGAACGTGCTTCAGGCCGTGATCCTGACCGAAGGCGAAAAGATGCTGAAGACACCGACCTGGCATGTGTTCCATATGTTCCGTTATCATCAGGGAGCAGAACTTCTCGAAAGCAGCCTTTCCGGTTGCAGCACGACAGGTCCCGACGACTGGCAGGTACCGGAGATCACCGAATCCGTATCCGAGAAGGACGGCGTCATCACGATCACGCTCAACAATCTTTCGCTCACCGATGATCAGGAGCTCACGATCCAGTTTGCGGAGGACAAGGCGTATGAAGTTACTGAGGCCACGATCCTGACAAACTCCGACGTGCACACGGTCAATACCTTCGATGCGCCGGATACCGTGAAGGAAGAAGCGTTTAACGGCTATGAAGCAGCGGGGCGCACCATGAAGGTGAAGCTTCCGAAGGCGTCTGTAGTGCTTCTTCGGGTAAAATAATCACAGCAGGTTTTTTGCTATGAGCAACGAGGTCGTTACAATAGAATGAAAAAACTTGGCGGGATCACTGCCATCGCCCTTTCCTTATGCGCGGCGGTGGCGGTGATCTTTCTTATTATCCAACGTACACATGAGGGCTCTTCGGGAGCTTCGGCAGGCGCAGCCGGGGATACGGAAGCCGGATTGTTTCCGGCCACGGAACCGGTTTTTGAGCAGCCGGTGCTGGCGTCCGATAAATTCAAAGAGGCGCAGGAGGAAGAGAAGATGGAGGAGAAGGAACCGTTGACGGAAGGGAGTACTGAGGAAGATATTTCCGGGGCCTCAGCTGATGTCGTTTCGGGAAGCGAGGCGAAGGAAACCGGATCAGAGGAAACGAATTCGGAGGAAGAAACCGAGATCCCTGACGGCGAGACGCCGCAGCCGGCGGATCAGTACATGCTCTGCATCGACCCGGGCCATTACGGCGGTGCGAACGCGGTCACGGGCAACGGGTCTT
>JAEESA010000379.1 GCA_016286115.1 Lachnospiraceae bacterium | reverse complement strand
GGATGCCGGTAAGGAAAAAGCGAAAGTAACCGTCACTTCATTGGGAGGCGATTACTGCACGGGATCGGCCACAAAGGAATTTACGATCTATAAGGCCGAATCGGAATTCAAAACAGAGCCGGAGGGCAAAGAAGGCCTGTATTATACCGGCAGCTACCAGACCCTGATCGACCCAGAGAAACCCGGTACTACGGAACACGGGACGATCGAGTATCTGCTTGGCACGGATCCGCACGGAACCTATACCGGAACTCTTCCCCAAGCCAAAGATGTCGGTACCTACAGTGTTTATTACCGGATCAATGGGGATGATAACCATCTGGATACGGATGTGGACAATAAAGCCCCCGATCCGATCATTGTAAAGATCGACAAAGTCCCTTCCTCCATGCTCGCCCCGCCGACCGGGTTTACGCACACGAATGAGACCATGAAGGGCAAGCACGACGGGACGATCAGCGGCGCGACGGATAAGATGGAATTCAGCACCATTCCGGATCTCACCAGTTCCCAATGGGAGCCCTGTGATGGCAAGACGATCAAGAACCTTGCCCCCGGCAAGTATTATATCCGTTATGCCGCGACCGCAACGGAATACCCGTCTCCTGCCACGGAGATCGTGATCGGCAGCGGTACGGCGGTCACGATCAGCGGAACCATCATTCTTTCGGACAACTCGGTTCCTTCCGGAGAGGTCGTTGTCGAAGTACAGGACGCGAACAAGGCAGCTGTCGCAGAATCCCAGATCACGGTTTCCCAGAGCAAGGACGCCTGCACCTATAGTGTTACCGACCTTTCTCTCGGAACCTATACGATCACAGCCACACACACCAAGTACGGGATCTCCCATTCCAAATCCGAAACGGTCGAGGCCAATACGACCAAGATCAGCGACGTGGATTTTGTGATCGAACGCGATAAAAGCGACGTCGACCCGGAGGAAGGCGGCGGTGAGGAAGGCGGCGGCGGTGAAGGCGGCGGCGATGAAGGCGGCGGCGATGAAGGCGGCGGCGATGAAGGCGGCGGTGGTGAAGGCGGCGAGACCATAGACGACGATATCGTGACCACGACCACCGTTACGAAAAACCCCGACGGCTCCACGACCGTTACCGTGAAGATCCTCAATACCAAAACAAACGACTACAGCATCACAACAACCACCAAAGACGCCTCCGGAAACGAGCTCAACGTCGATACCGAGTCGCGGGAGACCGCCGAGGACGGGATCCTGGTCACCGTGACCGAGCTCCATTCCTTCCGGGAAACCAATGCGGCAGGAGCCCTGGTGACCACGGAGACAAAGACGGAATCCGTGATCAACAAGCTCTCCAAAGCCGAAAGCGTGATCATGACAAAGACAACGACCGTCCAGCCGCCCTCCGGCGTGACTACGATCAGCCAATGCGAGATCCAAAACACGGAGCATAAGAAGGTCTTGATCACGCTGACGGAAACCGTCGGCCAGGCCGTGACAAAGGCGGTCTATGTGCTGAAGAACAGCGTCAAAAAGACCGTTCGCCTGAAAAAAGTGGAAACCACAGGCAGCTCCTACGAGATCCCGAACTGGTTCGTGGCTGCGGACGGAATGACCTATTACGTGACGGAGATCGGGCAAAAGACATTTGCGGGAAATCTGGATATCACCTCCGTTTCGATCGGAGGAAATGTACAGAAGATCGAAGAGAAAGCGTTCCGGGGCGCGAAATGGCTGAGGAACATTTACCTGGACGCCAGCAGCCTGAAGAAGGTGGCTCATCATGCGTTCTACCATCTGAAGAAGAACGCCGTGATCATGATCTCCGGAACAAAGAAGCAGATCAAGCGCGCGAAGAAGCTGATCGAAAAATCCGGGATCAGCTCCGATGTCAGCCTTTTAAGCATGAACTGATGTAAGCCATCAGCTCTTTCACCGGATCGATGTCGGTGCATTGATACAGCATTCTCGTGCCGACCACGTCCTCAACTTCATTAAAGAACATTTTATCATCCGAGAGAAGGAAGTCGACCCCTGCCAGATCCAGGGGCGTCGGAAAGGAAGAAAGCACCTTTTCGACCATCCTTCTCTCTTTTTCGTTCAATTCATATTCCCTGACGTTTCCGCCGAGGGAAAAGTTGCTGCGAAACGACTCCGACGTTCTCAAGATCACAGCCAGGATCCGCCCGCCGAGCACGTAGATCCGAACGTCCCTGCCATAGGGCGTAAGGAGCGGCTGGGTCAAAAAGGGCTTTCCCGATATAGCCCGCAGTGCCTCCTTCAGATCCTCTTCCGTTTCGACCAGAAACACCTCCGATCCCCCGTGTCCGGCTACGGATTTCAGCACAAACGGCTTATCCGTCGAAAGCAGCTCTTCCTTGGAAAAAAACTCCGCGTCATAAAACCTGGTCGGCAGCATCGGGATCCCGGTGTTTGCAAGCGTCATAAACGTAAGCCGTTTATCGTTGCAGATCCGCGCGGTCTCGGCGCTGTTAAACACTCTCGTTCCG
>JAEESA010000079.1 GCA_016286115.1 Lachnospiraceae bacterium | reverse complement strand
CAACGGGGCAGATCAGGATGACGAGGCCGAGGGCGATCAGAAGGATCGCGCTGAGCAAAGTGCCCCGCCTGATTTTGTCCAAAGATTCGAACAGCATTTTTTCACCTCCCTTGTTTTTTGTAAAAGCTGTTTCTTCGAAATAGTATAACGTAAACAGTTCTTTTTAATCAATACATAAAAATCTCAGGAAAAACAGTCTACTCGGATTTCCGGTTCTTCCCTTTCCGGACCAGGGAATAACCGTCTTCGGCGTTGATGCCGAAGGAATCCACAACCTTCTCTGTCAGCCGGTCAAAGACCACAACATTGATCCCGTTTTTGACCCGGACGTAGTCGGTGTTGTCGATCACCATGGAATTTTTCCAGACCGGTTCGCCTGTCTTTTCGTCCGGTTCAAGGGCTCTCTTCAGATGGATGTCGTGCGAAGAGAGGCTCTGATAGAGCTCGTTTTCCGTCGGCCCGGCCAGCGTATGGCAGTTGTCTCCTTCAAAGGCCCAGATGCCGTTTTGTCCTTCTTCTGTGATCCCAGCCGCTTCAAGATAGCCTTTGAGCTCGTGATCCGAGGTGGTGCACGCTCCGTCCACTGACACAAAAGTAAGGAGCTGATCCCCTCTGATCCTTTGGAACAGGGCTTCCGGGTTCTCTGTGTCCGCCATTTCCTGGTCCGAGATCATTTGGCGGATGAAGTCCGCGTTTCGCTGCCAGGAAGCGTATTTCGGATCGCCCCTGTGATCCGGGATCTCGAAGAGGCCATCGAGATAGTCCCCGAGATACCGGGTGTACTTCGGATTCCCGCGGTAGTTGAGATGGGAGATATCGCCAGCGTCCACTGAATAATCCAAGCCTATTTCCTTGGTGTGGAAATTGAAGTTCATAAAGGGAACGTCATATTCGGCTGCGATCTTTTCCGCGGTATTGAACTTCCTTTGCTCATCCTCCGCGATCCCGGGATAGGGAGAAATGATCACCGCCAGGGGGATTTCTTTTTCCAGGATCAGCTCTATGACCTTCCTGTACCAGGTTTCCGTCTTTTCTGTCAGCGGATCCGCTTCTTTCACGCCCGTTATATCCTGATATGCGAGAGGCTCGGTATTCAGATTGCTGGCGAAGCCTTTCCAGTCGCGGAAGAGGGGATTTCCCTGATCCGGCAGAAAGTCCGATTCCGACAGCTCACGGTAGCGGGAGTGATACTGCGTGTATTCCAGAAAGAACTCACTCCACCGCTCCGGCGGCACGCTTTCCATCAGAGCCTCCACTTTGTTTGGAGACAAATGTAAACCGAAATTATTCAGGATGATCCGGCCGTCGTCGTTGTATTCGTCGGCTAAGATCGTACAATACGCTTCCAGAACGATGAGCTTCGGGTGCTGGGTCTTTAAGGCCTCCTTCAGATAGGCGTAGGTGTTCCACATGGGCTGGATGGCGCCGCCCAGGACATAGGAGGACATGCCGTACTCGTCCCATAAAGTTCCCGTGTTGATGTTTTCAAAGGCGTGGCTGCTGCCCAAAAACAACACATCCACGGTGTCCTTTTCCTGTTCGTAAAAGGTGGTCATCCCGTAGATCCCATCCCCGTCCTTCAATTTGAACACGTTATTCCATAATATTAAGATGAGAGAAAGGATGGCGGCAAAGCAGCCGATCCGGATCAAAGTCTTCTTCATTCCGTAAAACTCCCTGTCAAAATTGGAAATAGATAAACTGTTTCGGGTCAAACGCAGGCCCGTACTCTCCGAAGGTGAAGATCATGAGGATGAGCGCAATGAGCGCGAACCATTCAAACCACACATTTTGCGTAAACAGAAACTGATCGATGGTAAGATGCTTCTTTTTCCGGATCAGATCCACCAAAAACAGGATCAGGACCGAAAGGAGCAAAATATTCATCTCCGGCCGGTTCAGCCCCAGTTTAAAGATGCCTCCGTTAAACATCAGCCATGGCGTGGGCTTTACGAAGATCCGTTTTATAAAGCGCAGGGCGTCCGTGATGGTATCCGCCCGGAAAAAGATCCAGGCGAAGGAGACCAGGCAGAAGGTAATGGTGGTGGAAAGAAGGCGCCAGCTGAAGACCTCCGTTTTGATCTTCAGGGCACAGCACGCCTTTTCCCGAAGAGGCTTTGTTGCGTCGCCCACGACCTGGTAGAGGCCGTGGATCCCGCCCCAGACCACAAAGCTCCAGTCTGCACCGTGCCACAGGCCGCTGACTAAAAAGACGATCATGATATTAAGATATTTTCTGGCTTTTCCCTTTCGGTTCCCGCCCAGAGGGATGTAGAGATAGTCCCGGAACCAGGTGCTTAAGGAGATGTGCCAGCGGCTCCAGAAATCCCGGATCGAAGTGGCAAAATAGGGGGCTTTAAAGTTTTCCATCAGGTCAAACCCCATGATCTTTGCCACGCCGATCGCGATCATGGAATAGCTCCCGAAATCGCAGTAGATCTGCAGGGTGAAGCCCAGGGCGGCAAGGATGAGCTCCGTGCTGCCGTACATCCGGTAGTTGTTGAACACGGTGTCGACCAGAATGGCCACGCGGTCTGCGATCACCATCTTCATAAAGAGCCCCCACACCATGAGGATGGCGCCGGAGGTGACGCGTTTCGCGTCCCATAAATTGATCTTCTCGATCCCCTTCATCTGGGACAGAAGGTTTTTGGACCGCTCGATGGGGCCCGCCACCAGCTGGGGAAAGAAGGAAACGAAGAGGGCGTAACGGAAGATGTTTTTCTCCGCTTCCACGTCTCCGCGGTACACATCGATCATGTAGCCCAGAGCCTGGAAGGTATAAAAGGAGATCCCCACCGGAAGCAGTAGATCGAGCCGGACATTGAGGACGGGCAGGCCGAGTTTTCCGGCAAAAAAGTTGATGGTGCCGATGCCGAAGTTTGCGTATTTAAATACGGCAAGGATCCCGAGATTAAAGCATATGCATAAGATCATGACGAGCCGCTTTTTCTTTTCGCCGGAATTGTTTTTCGACAGTTTGGAAAAAAGCAGTCCGCTGAGATAGGTGACTACCGTGGAAGAACCGATGAGAAGGGCGTACTTGGCGTTCCAGCTCATGTAGAAGTAATAGCTCGCGATGAGGAGCCAGTACATCCGCAGCTTCCTGGGGATCAGAAAATAAACAAGGAGTGCTATGGGAAAAAAGATCATGAATTCTACGGAATTAAACTGCATGAAATAATGTCCTTCCTAAAAGGGGCTGTCTGTCCCCACCCGCGACTATTTTACAAAAGAAAGGATAGAAATGAAAGAGTTTTTCTCTTGTATCGGCACATAGCGCACTATAAAATCGTATAACAAAGACGGTGTGTAACTATTCACAGCCGAATCGCGCACCTGAAGCGCGGATTGTTGAAAAAATAAAAGGAGAAAAATCCATATAATAGGAAAAAAGCCGATAGGAGGTAAGCCTCTTATCGGCTTTTTCGGTCCAAGGTTGAGCAAGCTGTATTTTTGCGGCATAATAAAAAATGAAAATTTCTGTGATAGAAATCAACTTTGCTGACGTATATATAAAGGAGGAGAAAACAATGCTGTCAACAAGACCGGGAAATAAACTGGATATGTATCACGCGGACTATGTGGTGTTTGACCTTGAGACCACGGGAATCTCATGTGTCAACGACAGGGTGGTCGAGATTTCTGCCGTAAAGGTGGCCGATGGGGAGGTGGTGGATGAATTTACCTCGCTCGTTGACCCCGAGATGCCGATCCCTGCCGGCGCAAGCGAAGTAAATGGCATTACGGACGACATGGTCAGGGGCTGCCCCGTTTTTAAGGTGGTTTTTTCGGATTTTCTTGATTTCATCGGTGATTCGATCCTTGTCGGGCATAATATCCAGTTGTTTGACATGAAGTTTTTGTACCGTGATGCAGAGGAATACTGGGGAAAAACGCTGGGGAACGACTTTATTGATACGCTTCAGATCGCCAGGGCGTATCTGCCGCAGCTTGATCACCACAGGCTTACGGATCTGGCGGAGTATTACGGGATTGAAACCGATGGCGCGCACCGCGCGTTGAATGACTGCCGTATGAATCAGAAGGTGTTCGAGTGTCTTCGCAGGGAGATGGAGAACCCGTCTGAGGAAGCAAGGCGGGTGAAGAAGTGTCCGAGGTGCGGAAACGTGCTCCGGAAGAGAAAAGGAAAATTCGGAGAATTCTGGGGCTGCGCGGGCTACCCGGACTGCAGATATACAGAGAATATTTAGAAAAGACATTTATTTACTCAGAAAGGAAGAACGCTCATGGAATTAAAGCTTACGCTGAAACCGTCTAAACTTGGCCAGTATTATGAAATGCATTGCGATAAGTATCTTGTGTATAACTCGATCGGGGAAGATAAGATCCGGGAGCTTGGCTGGGAGAAACCGAAGGGGAATAAGGAGACGGCTGCCGCCAGGGCCGGTAATGAGTGGGAAAGGATCCTCCTGGAAAGGCTGCAAAAAGACAAGGCCTGCGAGGTCATCTGCCTGAAAAGTGAAGATGACCATGAGAAAGCTTTTCAAACGACGGTGAATGCGCTGAAAGCTCTTAAGACAAAGGATAAGCCCATCTTTTTGTACCAGGCGTGTTTCAGGGTGACGCCTTCTTTTCTGAAGAAGTATCTTTCTGCGTTCGGCGATAAGGTGACGTTCAGCAACCGGATGTATCCGGATTTTATAAAGGCGGAATATATCCCCACCAAAGATAAGTTCCGGCTGACGATCATCGACGCGAAAAACGCAGGCTTTTTAAAGGTCGGAGCGGAGATCCAGATCGTGCTGTATGTGAAGCTTTTGAAGGAGATCATCGCCAGTGAACACATCGACAACTGTTTTGCGGATGAGGACGAGGGCATCGTCTGGAATCGGGAGAAGATCACGGACAACAGGCTGGAGCATCCTTTTAATCTGCGGGATGCTTCGGCAGAGGTTGATGCGTTTTTTGATAAAAAGCTGACGGAAATCCGTGGAGTGATCGATCCCCACTCACCGGAGGATGTCCGGGAGAAGCTGGACTATCGCGTTTCGCATAAGTGCGAGTATTGCGATAACCTTGCGTCATGTAAGCAGTATTGCGCTGAGAAACGCAGCGTTCGCATCATGCCGTATATTACGACGGGCGCGCAGGACAGGGTCGTGGAATTGATCGGAAAAGGATTGCTTCCTGATGACAGCCTGGAATCCGTTATGGCGCTTCTGGAGAGCAATCCCGATCTCCTTACGGAGGACTGTTCGTACTGGAAGAATGTAAAGAATAATCTGCAGCCCTATACCGAAGGGATGAAGGCATTTTTTGCCGGAGAAACCAAAAGGTTTCCGAAAACGGGTTCATCGATATCGTTTCCCAAAGGACAGAACTTTTCACTGCTTCTTACCGCGCAGCTGGATGCTAATTCCGGGCGCGCCTATGCGTTTGCCTGGCTCCTCAGACCCGGAAAAGGAATTGACATATGGGATCAGGGACTGAACGAACACGGATTCGTATCGATCTATGAGGGGAGTGATCTCTCACCGGGCAAGGGGACATATTATGACTCTGTGGTCGCCCTTGATAATACGCCGGAGGAGTTTGACCGCATCGACAAGGCCTTCGTGGAGAGTATATATGAATTACTCAGAAGGATCAGCGTCCTGGAGAAGCGCAGGCTGCAGTGCTATGTTCTGGATGACTATGAGCGGAGCAATATCGAGAGCGTGCTCTATAATATGCTGGAATACCTTGACCCGACAGCAGAGCAGGAGCTTCTTGAAAAAGTAATGACGATCCTTTTCTGGCTGCAGGGAGAGCGCCTTGTGACTGACGCAAAAAAAGAGCCGGAAAAATGTGTGGAAAATCCGGTCACCGTACTTACATCGGAGCTCTCGCGGCTTTACGTTTTATCTGAAGGGATCACCTATAATCTCAGGGGAGCCTCGGCTTTCTTTTCGCCTGAATATAATCTTAAGGGGGAAAACGAGCTTTGCCTCGGGCTTCTGACCAACTCTGTAGAAGGTATGCTGGCTATTTGGGCGTGGGAGGAAAAAGACGGGAAGAAGAAAAAGGAAAAGATTGAATATCTGGCAAGGCATCTTCGAATGCGCCTGTTTGTTGAAGAAAGAATAATAGAAGCCATACAGAAGGATGGCAATGATGAACAGATCCAGATCCACCTGAGTGCGATACCGATGCTGTATGAAATGCATGAGCCTGCGTATCCCAATGCTCCGGAGATGGCGAGGCTTGATTTTGAAAGCAGATACGAACAGCTCCTGGAATATCATCAGATCCGGGGAATAAGGGCTTCCGGGATCCAGAATGCGATCGACAACGGGACAATTCTTTGGCTGGAATACACCGGGAAAGGGAATAAATTCAAAATCTTAAACCGGGAAACCTATATCGGAAGAGATTGGTTCATGGCCTGGCTTTGTGAAGATACGCCGGAAAACAGAACACAGATCATGCTTCTCAGAGATACGGACTATACGTCAAATCCCGGAGTGTGGTCTATTACCAAGTATGAAATAAACGGAACCGTTTTCTATCCGACCGGTTTTGATATGAGTTATGACGTTGCGGATGATGGAGTTATAGCGACGCTGGATTTTTCGCCTAAAGATGGGGCTGATCTTCGCCCGGAGGCCGGGAAAAAGTATCTTCTCTTTGAAGTTTATACGGATGTGAACAGCGCAAAAACCGCAAAAGGGATCGAAAACCTTAAAAACCGCCCGGAATTACTTGATCCGGTTCAGATGTCGGGGCCCTCAGGATTACAGTATGACGCGGCAGATGAGGATGTTTGCAAACAGTTCTGGTCGCCGGACGGCAATGCGTTCAGCCCGTCTCAGAAGAAGGCCTTCATCCATCTGATGGAAAACAAACTCAATCTGGTGGTAGGCCCTCCGGCCTCGGGAAAAACGGACTTCATCGCAAGAGCGCTGATCACGATCGCCGGCTATTATAAAACGAAAATGAACAGAAACCTTAAGATCATGGTTACAGCCATGTCTCATTCGGCTATAGACAATGTCCTTTTGAAGCTCCAAAAGATGCTGAAAAAAGCGAATCTTTGCAACATAAAGCTCTATAAGGTTTCGCGCTTCGATGACATACAGGCCTTTGACGGAGATGAGGTAACGCTTCTGAAAGACAAGACTGTTGCGGATCAAATGGGTAAGGATGAGATCCAGATCATTGGAATGACAAGCTGGTCGGCGTATAAGGAATTCTTTAATGATCGGAACTGGGGAAGGCGTTTCTTTGACATGATCGTTATGGATGAGGCGTCGCAGGTCAGAGCCATGGATGCATTTTTGAATCTGGAATGCAGCAGCGAGGATACCCGTTTTCTTCTTGTGGGGGATGATGACCAGCTTCCGCCGATCATTCAGGGGAAGTATAAGGAGACCGAAGGAGAAAAGTACATTCACGGATCCATATTCCGTATGTATTTAACGGGGCTGGGAGAAGGCCACCCGGATATCCTTCAGCTGTCGGATAACTTCCGGATGAACGGGATCCTCTGCAAGTACTCTGCGAAAGCCCTGTACGGACCGGATTATCAGGCGTTTAATGACGAGATCAAAACGCAGAAGATCTGTCTGAACGGCAGACCGACAGGAACCGATACAAAAAGCAGGTTCCTGGCGTCTCTTCTGGAAGAGGACTATCCTCTCGTTTTTTGCGAATTATCCGGGATCGCAAGAGAGCAGACCGAAACAGAGGTGAAGCTTGTGAAAAGCCTGGTGCGCGAACTCTGGGATCATCAGGTCAATGGATCGGGAAAAAAGGCCTCGGAAGAGGGGAACTTCTGGAGAGATACCGTTGTGAATGGGGAAACGCTGGAAGGAGCCTGCGGCATTATTTCCCCTCATCATGAGCATATCAATCGCCTTAAGACCGGTATTGCAAACGAACTCCACTGTGACCGGAAGAGCATTTATATCGGTACTGTGGAAAAGCTTCAGGGGAAAGAAAGAAAAACCGTTATCGTGAGTTACGGCGTCTCTGAGAACGAGAAGATAAAAAACGAGAGTGAGTTTATTTTCAGCAGAAACCGCCTTAACGTGTCGATCACAAGAGGAAAGGCAAAAACGATTGTATTCTTATCGGATGCCATCGCGGAGCCTAACCTTACGACGAATATCCTGACCGCAAACGATAACGCGCTTAAGAAAGGCATCGACTTTATCCATGGCTTTTCAGCCTGGATGAAGGAGAAGAACCCGGGGGAAGATCTTGTGGCGGAGAATTATCTTTTCGGAGATGTCTGTGTAAAAGTCTGGAAAAAGAAATTGTCTTAATAAGGAGGCTCGATGAAGTTTTTACATACATCGGATTGGCATTTGGGCATGACCTTCCGCTCAGGCGTGTCCTATGCCGATGATCAGAAATTTGTGATCGAAAAGATATGTGAGATCGCGGCGGAGGAAAAGGTGGACGGGATCCTTATCGCCGGGGACGTGTTTGACAAGAGTATCGCTTCTTCCGAAGCGATCCGCGCCTATGATGAGGTGATGACCCATATCTGCGCGGAGCTTGAGATCCCCGTATATGTGATCGTGGGAAATCATGACGGCGCGGAAAGACTGTCGCAGTGTAATGAACTGCTCAAGAAAAGCGGCCTCTTCATCGCGGGGTCGCTTACGGACCGGCCGCAAAAGATCAGGACGGGCGATACGGATATATACCTGCTTCCCTGGATCTCTACGGATAAGGTAAAGGCGGTTTATCCCGAAAAGGCCGAAGAGATCGATTCTCTGGAAGACGCCTACAGGGTAGTGCTGGACGATTATCGGAACACTTTTTCGGAGGGACAAAAGAATATTTTGGTCGCACATGCGTTCATTGTGGACGCGGAAACGTCCGTCAGCGATATAGCTGCGGAGGTGGGAAAGGCCACCATGGTCGGGTCTTCCGTATTTGAAGGGTTTGATTATGTGGCGTTAGGGCATCTTCATGGGCCGCAGCAGATCAATGAGAAGATCCGCTACAGCGGCTCGCCGATGGCGTATTCCTTTGGCCGGGAAGAAAACCAGGAGAAGAGTGTGGTGATCTTCGATACCGGATCCGGGGAACAGAAAGTGGTGCCGATCCCGCAGCTCCATAAGAGGACGACCCTTATGGGAACCTTTGAAGAGCTGAAGGAGGCCGATCTTGAGGATGAGGTCAGGAACGGATATGTGAAGCTGGTTGTTACGGACAGCTATGTAGGCCTGAATTCTGTCGCCATGTTCAGGGAACGGTATAAGAACCTCCTGGAAGTGACCGGAAAGGACCTTGAGCAGGATGACGGCAATATCAAAATGACGATCGAGGATCTGGAAAAAGCAGATACCGATCCTGAGGCTGTGTTTATGCAGTATTGCATGGATATGATGGGAGAGGCACCCGGTGAGCATTGGCTCGGGCTCTTCAGGGAAGCGTTGACAGAATATGAGAAAGGGATTGCAGGGGAATGAGACCGATAAAAGTTGAATTTCAGGCGTTTGGCCCGTATGTGGGTTATGAAAAGGTGGATCTTGAGGCTCTTTCAAGGAAGGGTCTGTTCCTGATCTGCGGTAAAACCGGCATAGGAAAGACCATGATCCTTGACGCCATCACGTTTGCGCTTTACGGAAAGAGCAGCGGGCACGGACGGGACGACTTTGAATCGATGCGCTGCACAAACGCTTCGGTTGATGATGCTACGTTCGTGAAATTCGAATTTGAGAACAACGGAGAATACTATCTCTTCGAACGCAGGCTGGAACGGAAGAGAAAGAACTTTTCCGCAGCCTATAACGTGTCGCGTAAAAACGGGGCCGGCGTCTGGCAGCCTCTGATGGAGAACGCAAAAGAAAAGGCTGTGAATGAAAAGGCGGTGGAGATCATCGGGCTGGAGTATGAGCAGTTCCGCCAGGTCATCGTTCTTCCGCAGGGACAGTTTGAGCGCCTGCTCGTTTCGAAGTCGGATGAGAAGGAGAAGATTTTGAGCAGCATCTTCGGTGAGGACCGGTGGCAGGCGATCGCGGAACGGATTTTCAATGCGGCGGAGAAACGCAAGAATGAATTAAAGAGCACGCAGGAGAAGATACAAAATAGCCTCATAGAAGAGAACTGCGATTCCATTGCCGCTCTCGAGCTTATCGTGGAACAGAAAAAGGAACGTGAAAAGGCGCTGGAGGATGAGTATAAGGCGAAGGACTATGAGAAGATAATAAAAGAACAGCAGGGAGCGCTTGTCCTTGCCGGGCGCTTTAATGACCTCCACAAAGCAGAGGAAAAAGCGGAATTACTCGAGGCGGAAAAAAAGGACCGCGCCGCATGGGAAAAGGCGCTGAACGACGCGAAGCGCGCCGATAAGGTCAGGGCCCTTTTCAAAGCGGAGGCGGCTTCGGAAGACAATCTGCGCAAGAGGAAAACGGAGGAAGAATCCGTTAAAACAACAGCCGAAGCCAAAAAGAAAGCCGCCGGAGAGGCTTCCGAAAAGGTGAAGCTCCATGCAGAGAAGGAAAAGGATATTGAAGGGCTGAAAGCAAAGAAGATCCTTTTTGAGGGCAAACGCAGGGACTACGAGGGTCTTAAGGAAGCGGAAGAAGAGCTGAGAGCAAAAGAGAAGGCCGCTGCCGATGCGCTGGCGGAGGAAAAGAAGGCCAAAGAAACCTGCGATGCCTATGCCGGCGTGATCGTGCAGCTTCAGAAGGAGTATGCCGAGGCTAAGGCCTTACATGAAGAGCTTTTGAATGCCTACCTGGCCGGCATTACCGGCGAGCTTGCGGGGCAGCTGAAGGAGGGAGCTCCCTGTCCGGTCTGCGGAAGCACCACGCATCCGAATAAAGCGCATGTGGCCGAAACTTCCGTTTCCAGGGCGGAGGTGGATTCCAAAAAGAAGGCTTCCGACCGTAAATATCAGGAACTCCAGGAACAGAGCAGTGTACAGGAAAAGGCGAAACAGCTGGTTGAAGAAAAGCACGCCTCGGTGGAAAAGGCAAACTCCGAAGTGACAAATCTTTCGGCGCGCCTGGACAGTAAAAGAAAGAACCTTGCGGAAGGGATCCCGACGGCCGAAAAGCTTGAAGAGGAGATCGGAAAGCTGCAGGGCGCTGTGGACCGGTACGAAGAGGAGAAGGCCCGGCTGATCGAAGCCGAAAAAAGAGCAAAGGACGAGTATCTCGAGATCAAAACAAAGATCGGCTCGGCCGAGGAGGAGACGGCTGCCGCCCGAAAAGCCTGTGAGGAAGCCGGGGAGGCGGTGGAAAAGGGCCTTACGGAAAACGGCTTTGCGTCTCGGGAAGAGGCGAAAAGTCTTATGCCGGGGGACGGTGAAATGGAAGCGCTGTCCGCAAGGATAGCAGCCTATGACGCGAATGTCAAAACCGCAAACGAGAATGTAAGGGCGCTTCAGGCGGAACTGGAAGGAAAGGAAGAACCTGACGAGAAACGCTGCCGCGAACTCCTTGAGGAAGCAAATAACGCGCAGGGTGAGTACAGAGAGAAAAAAGCGGTCTTATCGCAGGAGATCGAACGGCTTGCGAAGAAGGTAGATGGGCTGAAGAAAGAGGGCGACGGGATCGAAGAAAAGATCCGTGAAGCGGACGAGGACCATGCGTTTGCCAAAAAGCTCCGCGGTGACTCAGGCACCGGGCTGCAAAGGTATGTCCTTGGCATCATGTTCTCCTCTGTGGTCACAGCGGCGAATAAAATGCTGGAGATGGTTCATGGCGGGAGATACCGCCTGTTCCGTTCCGATGAAAAAGCGCAGGGGACCAATAAGAGAGGGCTGGAACTGAAGGTCTTTGATAGGAACAGCGGAGAGCATGGAGGGCGCTTTGTCAGCACACTCTCCGGTGGAGAGAAGTTCCTTACCTCCCTCGCGCTCTCGATCGGCATGTCCACCGTGGCGCAGAAGAGCGGGATCAGGATCGAAGCGCTCTTTATTGACGAGGGCTTCGGCTCCCTGGATGATGATTCCATCGAGGATGCGATGAATGTTTTGAACAGCATTCAGGAAGCGAACGGCCTTGTCGGTATTATCTCGCATGTGCAGATCCTGCAGGACCGGATACCGACAAAGCTGCGGGTAGAGGAAGATGAGCGCGGCAGCCATATCGTACAGACGGTGGGGTGATCATAACTGTTCACAGCCGAACCGCGCACCGGCTGCGCGGGACGCAAGCGTCCAGTGGGCGTTTGCGCCGGAGCGGAGCGTAGACCGACCCAATACGTTTCGGCTGAGATGGGTTTTACCTTCAGCGCTTCGGCAGGTTTGAGATGAACCGGAGCGAATCGCCTTCTTCCACAAAGGTGACGTAATAGTATTCTGCGGCGTCGTAGATATAGTTTTGCGTATAGGTTATCGTGTACTCGCCGTCTTCGAAGTGACCGGCCGTAACCTCAACCATGGACTGGTTTGTGTCGCCGTGCTCATGGATATAGAGATCATAATCCTTGAGATAGGTCCAGTCGAGAGGATGTTTCATTTCCGAATAATCGAGGCCTGTGGTCTTTTGGACAAAGGCCTTGACGTCTTCCCCGGACACGGCGGTGAGATCGGTATAGATCTCTTCATCGCCGGTTTCCTTCAGGAACGCTTCCTGCACGTCTTCGGGCGGGAAGCCGGTCCACGGATCCATTCCGGCGCCTACATAGAAGACTTCATCCCACCAGATCCCGGTCGGATCGTGGAAATCGGAATGGAGAAAACCGTAGTATTCGATGCTGTTCAGCTT